>NZ_JAESIH010000024.1 GCF_016756745.1 Aminivibrio sp. | reverse complement strand
AAACGGGAAAAAGAGCTTCAACCGCCTGAAAAGGAGAAAAAACCATAGGGACGGGGAAACGAAAAGGGTTCACTTCCCCGTCCGGGGACCTGTCTCTTCTCTTGGGGAACGAACCTGCGGATTTAGGTTGCGGATTTAGGATTGACAAAAAAACGATCTTTGAATAAAATCAGCGAATACATATGAAAAGGCGATGAACCGGCATGTTCTTTTCCGGTCGTCCGGCGACAGAGAGGGGCGTTCAGCGGCTGAGAGGTGCCCCCGCCGGGAGGAAAGGGACGAAAAGGCCGGTGAGCCGGAATGGAAAGGACCGCGGTTAAAGGGCGGTTCCCGGAGTACATTCCCGGCCTGGGTCCCCGTCATCGGGCCCGAGGGGGACATGGCTTTTCTCTCATGTCCAATTAGGGTGGTACCGCGAGTTTCGGCTCGTCCCTTCGGGGACGGGCCGTTTTTTATATCCCGACAACAACAGGAGGTGCGGAGATGTTTGGAGGAACAGGTACTGCAGTGGTGACCCCGTTTAAAGAGGGCGGCGTGGATTTCGAGAGTTTCGGGCGTTTCCTGAACTGGCAGATCGAAAATGGAGTTGAGTTCCTAGTGGTCCTTGGCACCACCGGGGAAAGTCCCACCGTCACCGCAGCGGAGAGGGCGGAGATCATCACCTTCGCGAAGAAAACGGCGGCGGGAAGGGTCCCCGTGGTTATCGGTACCGGATCGAACTCCACGGAGCATACCATCGCTCTTTCACAGCAGGCGGAGAACCTCGGCGCGGACGGCGTCCTTGTGGTGACTCCCTACTACAACAAACCCCCCCAGGAGGGGCTCTATCAGCATTTCAAGGCTGTCGCCGGAAGCATTAAGATCCCTCTCATTATCTACAACGTTCCGGGGCGCACGGGATCGAACATCCTCCCCGAGACGGTCTACCGGCTGAGCAAGATCGTCAATATTGCCGGCATCAAGGAGGCCTCCGGCGACCTGGCCCAGATTGACACCCTCGTCCGGCGGATCAAGAAAGAACGGTCGGATTTCGCCATTCTGTCCGGGAACGACGACCAGGCTTTCCATCTCGTGAACTCCGGCGGCGACGGGGTCATTTCCGTTCTTTCCAATGTTATGCCCCGGGAGACGTCGGACATGGTGCGCCTTGCCCTCGCGGGGGAGGTGGAGAAGGCCCGGGAGATCCATTCCCGCATCTTCCCACTGATGAAGGATCTTTTCATGGAAACGAATCCTGTCCCCGTGAAGTACGCCGTGAGCCGCCTCGGATTCTGCCGGAACGAGCTTCGCCTTCCTCTTGTGCCGGCATCGGAAAAGTGCATGGCCGTGGTCGATGCCTCCATGAAGGAGTGCGGGGTGAGTCTATGAGATACGGCCTTGTGGGTGCATCGGGGCGCATGGGGGCGGAGATCCGGAAGGCCTTCGCCTCCCATGAGCTCTGCTACACCCTTGATATCGGCGGGGAGACCTGCCAAGGCACGCCCGAGGTCATGGTGGACTTTTCCCTGCCCTCCGCCCTCGGAGCCACCCTGGACGCGGTGCGGCGCTTTTCCTGCGCCCTCGTGCTGGGTACCACCGGTATCACGCCGAAACAGATGGACGAGGTACGGTATGCGGCCAGGACGTCGGCGGTGGTACAGAGCTTCAACTTCGCAGCCGGGGTGACACTGTTCAAGATGATCCTCCGGGAGTTCGGTCCTCTTTTCGCCGACTGGGATGCGGAGATGAGCGAGACCCACCACAACAGGAAAAAGGACGCTCCCTCCGGGACGGCCATCCTCCTCAGGGAGGCCCTCGGGCGGGACTGCCCCACCCATTCCCTCCGCATGGGCGGCGTTCCGGGGGACCACACGGTGTTCTTCGCCAACGAGGGAGAAGTGTTCACCCTGACCCACAGGGCCCTCTCCCGGAGCGTGTTTGCCCTGGGAGCCCTTCGGGCGGCTGAATTCGCCGCCGGGGCGAAGCCCGGGTTCTATTCTTTCGAGGAGGTCCTCACATGCGGACGGAAGACATCATAAGGCTCATCAAGGAATCGAAGAAGACAACGCCCTGCGTCGCCTACCTGTCCGGGGACCTCGAGGGTATGGACGCCGGCGGGGTTGTCTTTGTCGGCGGGAAGGACTTCGGCATCCTGGCCGGGGACAGGGCGGAGGTCGAGAAAATCCTGTCCGAGAACGCGCCGAGGATCAGGTCGGTCCACATGGAGACCAGGGCCCGGAATTCCGCCGTTCCCCTGGCGGACCTGATGAAATACGAGGCCCGGATCGAGCCCGGCGCGGTGATCCGGGACATGGTGGAGATCGGGAAGGGCGCCGTGGTGATGATGGGGGCCGTGATCAACATCGGCGCCGTGATCGGCGAACGGACCATGATCGACATGAACGCCGTGGTGGGCGGAAGGGCCCGGATCGGTGCGGACTGCCACATCGGCGCCGGCGCGGTGGTGGCGGGGGTCATCGAGCCTCCGAGCGCCACGCCCGTGGTGATCGAGGACAAGGTCCTCGTGGGGGCCAACGCCGTCATCCTGGAAGGAGTAAGGGTAGGCGCCGGGGCGGTGGTGGCTGCGGGCGCCATGGTGACGAAGGATGTTCCTCCCAGAACCGTGGTGGCGGGTTCCCCCGCCAGGGTGGTCAAGGACGTGGACGAAAAGACCGAATCGAAGACGGAGATCGTGCAGGATCTCCGAAACCTGAAGTAGGAGAGGTCCGGACGTGATCGTACAGAAGTATGGCGGGTCGTCGGTGGCCACGGCGGAGAAGATCCGGGGCGTGGCCGAGAGAATTCGGCAGAGGGTGGACCGGGGAGACAAGCTCGTGGTGGTGGTCTCCGCCATGGGGAAAACCACCAACTCTCTCATAGCCCTTGCGGAACAGGTTTCGCCGGAGCCGTCCCCCAGGGAACTGGACATGCTCCTCGCCACGGGGGAGCAGGTCACGTCCGCCCTCCTTGCCATGGCGCTGTGCGACATGGGGATACCGGCCCTTTCCTACAACGCTTTCCAGCTCGGCCTGACCACCACGGGCAGCTTCAACAACGCCCGGATCATGGACCTGAACCTGTCCAGGCTCATGATGCAGCTCGAGAGGCGGAGCGTCCTCGTGGTCACCGGATTTCAGGGCATTACCCCGGAAGGAGACGTCACCACCCTGGGCCGGGGAGGTTCGGACACGTCGGCGGTAGCCATTGCTGCCAAGTGCGGTTGTCCCTGCGAGATCTACAGCGACGTGCCGGGGGTGTTCACCTGCGACCCGAACAGGGTTCCCGGAGCCAGGAAACTCGACTATATCACCTACGACGAAATGCTGGAACTGTCATCCCTGGGAGCCAAGGTGCTCCATTCCAGGGCCGTGGAAATAGCGAAAAAATACTCGGTGGACCTCTACTGCGGCTCCACCTTCTCCGATGAAAGGGGGACCTGCGTAGTGAAATCCCTTCCCGAGTGGCTCGAGCAGCCCGTCGTTACGGGCGTGACCACCGACAGCAACCAGACGAGGCTGACCATATCCCGCCTTCCCCGTTCCATGGAGGCCCTGAGTGCCCTCTTCACGGGGCTCGCGGAACAGGGAGTGAATGTGGACATGATTTCCACGGTGAACGAGAACGGCCATTCCCACCTTACCTTCACCGTGGTGGACGCCACGGAAAAGGCGGTGCTCAGGACGGTGAGGGATGTTCTTGCTCCCTGGGAAGGCTGGACCGTGACCGAGGATCGGAACGTGGTGAAAGTCTCCGCCGTTGGGGTGGGGATGAAGTCGGCCCCAGGGGTGGCCGCGCGGTTTATCTCCGCCCTGAGCCGGAAGGGGATCGCCATGCTCGGTACCACCACATCGGAGATCAAAATTTCCGCCCTGGTGGCCACAGAGGACGGCAACGAGGCTCTCCGCGCCCTGGTGGAAGAGTTCGGGCTGGGGGAATGATTTCCATGCTGACTCCCGTCTATTCTCCCTGGGGCCTTGCAGTGGAGCGTGCCGAGGGAATGAAGGTCTATACGGACAGGGGCGTCTTCCTGGACGCCTTCTCCGGCATCGGCGTCCTTCCCCTGGGGCACGGCCATCCCGACGTGGTACGGGCGGTGTCTGAAAAGGCGGCCCGGTTTATCCACCTGTCCAACTACTTTCTCGACCCCGACGCCGTTACCGTGGCCGAACAGCTCGTCGCCATGACGGGCCGCCCCGGGGAGGTCTACTTCTCCAACTCCGGCGCCGAGGCGAACGAGGCGGCCCTCAAGGCGGTGAAGAAACACAGGAGGGGCGTTATCGTCTCCTTCGAGGGAAACTTCCACGGAAGGACCCTCGGCGCCCTCTCCGTCACCTGGGGCCCCTCCATGAGAAAGCCCTTCGAACCCCTCGTTCCGGGGTGCGTCTTCCTTCCCCTGAGGGGGAGCATGCTCCTCGACTTCGCCGAAGAATACGACGTGGCCGCCGTTTTCCTGGAGTGCGTCCAGGGGAACAGCGGTGTGATCCCCATACCCGGCGAGCTGGCCGAGGCGGTGAAAACATTGCAGCGGGACAAGGGAGTCCTTGTCGTTGCCGACGAGATCCAGGCCGGGCTCGGACGCACGGGGAAAAACTTCTCCCATGAACACTGGGGACTGGCCCCGGACATCGTCACCATCGGCAAGGGGATCGGCGGAGGGCTGCCCCTCGGCGCGGCGGTCTTCTGCGGATGGTCTCCCTTCGGCCCCGGAGACCACGGGTCCACCTTCGCCCCCAATCCCGTTTCCCTGGCGGCGGGGAAGGCGGTGCTCTCCCATCTTACCCCTGAATTTGTCGGTGAAGTTGCCCGCAAGGGCGAACGCTTCCGTGCACGCCTCTCCGAGCTGCCGTGGGCCGTCGAGGTGCGGGGGAAAGGGCTCATGCTCGGCGTCGTCACGGACGATGCCGCCGGAGTGAAGCGCCGGGCCTTCGAAAAGGGGGTTCTCCTCAACGTGGCGGGAGGGGCCGTCCGGTTCCTGCCCTCCCTCGCAGCCACAGACGCGGAACTGGACGAACTGGCGGACCGGCTGAACTTCTAGCAGGCGTCGGGGTGGGTCGAGTGAACCAGGAAACGCCCGCACTCCCGGAAACCGAACTTTTTGTAGAGGGGAAATCCCATAGGGGAGGCCTGGAGGGCGACGGAGGAACAGCCGGCCTTCAGGGCCTCTTCCAGCGTTCCGTCAAGGAGGCGGTTTCCAAGGCCCAGGCGGCGGAATTTCGGCAGCACGGAAAAATAGAAAAGTCCCGCGGTCTTTCCGGGGAGGGTCAGCAGGGCCGTCGCCGCCAACCTGCCCCGGAAGGAAAGGGCAAGCAGCCGAAAGCGGTCCCGGACGGGCTCTTCCGTCATGGACGCCGCAAAGGCGGCGAAGGGTTCCCGGTGCTCCGGTTCCGATCCGAACCCCTCAAGGGAGGAAGCGGCCCACTCCGAGGCCTCGCCGGAGGTGCGGCAGACCGAAATTTCCCTGCCGGGAAACGGGGGTATGGTGTTCCGCCCTTCCCTGAGGCGAAGAATCATGGCCGGGGGCGAACACTGAAGGGGAAGCCCCGCCCGGGCTAGCTCCCCGCTTTCGGAGAGAGCCCCCGCTCCGGGGGAGATCCACCATGTGAAGGGCATTTTTTCCGAGGCGAAGAAGGACTGCGCGGCGGCGGCCATGGCCGCCGGGTCTCCCTCTTTCGTTCTCAGGGCGTAGTTCTGGTCCGGGATGGCCGTTCCGGTGGAGAGGAGCAGCACGCCGTCCTTCTCTTCCGCCCGGCACGAAGAAAGAGTCCCCCACAGCCTCAGCGAAGCCTCGAATGTTCCTGCGGCCTCTTCGGCTGCCTGCGTTTCAGTGATATGACCCATGGAAATCCTCCGGCTGTTTGAATATCTGTGGGATAATTGTACAATACGGAGCGCGCCGGCGGAATTCTTTGCCGGCGGGAAAAATGCACATTTATGAAGGAGGTCTTCCTATATGCTGTACCGTTCTATGCCCCGCACAGGGGATGAACTGTCCATTCTCGGCTTCGGCTGCATGCGCCTTCCCCTCGACGGAGAGGGAAAGATCGACGAAAACCGGGCAACAGCCATGATTCGTTCCGCCATTGACAGGGGAGTGAACTATATCGACACCGCCTATCCCTACCACGGCGGTGAGGGCGAACCCTTCGTGGGCAGGGCCCTCGGGGACGGCTACCGGAAAAAAGTCTTCCTCGCCACCAAGCTTCCCTCCTGGATGGTGGAGACTCCCTCGGACATGGACCGCTTCCTGGACGAGCAGCTTGCCCGGCTGCAGACGGACGTGATCGACTATTACCTGCTCCACTCCCTCAATGTCGAGCGGTGGGAGATCATGAAGAAGAACGGCTTCGGCTCCTTCCTCGACAGGGCCCTGGCCGACGGGCGGATCAGGAGGGCGGGTTTCTCCTTCCACGACCAGCTTCCCCTGTTCAGGGAGATCGTGGATGCCTACCCGTGGCATTTCTGCCAGATCCAGTACAATTACATGGACACGAACTACCAGGCGGGTACTGCCGGCCTGAAGTACGCGGCGGAGCGGAATATGGGCGTGGTGATCATGGAGCCCCTCCGGGGCGGAAACCTGGCCCGGAACATTCCGGACGTCATGAAGAAGATCTGGAGCGAGTCGCCGAAGCCTTTCTCCCCGGCGGGATGGGCGCTGCGCTGGCTCTGGGACCAGCCGGAAGTCTCCATTGTTCTCAGCGGCATGACCACGGAGGAGGATCTCGAAGACAACCTCTCCTCAGTCGATGACGCCTGCGTCGGCTGTCTTACCGCCGGGGAGCGGGACATGATCGCCCGGGTGAAGGAGGTGTACCGCACGAGGATGAAGGTCCTCTGCACGGCCTGCCAGTACTGCATGCCCTGCTCGTCGGGAGTGAACATCCCCGAGTGCTTCAACCGGTACAACATGGCCTTCATGTTCGATAACCTCGAGCAGGCACGGATGACCTATCAGACCTTCCTGAAGCCGGAGGCCAGGGCGAACGCCTGCGTGAAGTGCGGCGCCTGCGAGGAGAAATGCCCCCAGAACCTCCAGATCCGCACCCTGTTGGATTCCGTGGCGGAGCTGCTGGAGCCGAAGGAATAGTTTTTTCTCCGCAAACGGCGGCGGAGGGAGCGCCCGGGAGGTCCCTCTCCGCCGTTTTGTACCGCATCGCTCCCCTTTCCCCGGATCTTCCACGAAGGCCCGGGCTCGAGTGAAATTCCCTCGGAAGAGGTGTTGGTCATGGTTCGCTACAAACTGCTCACCGGAGAGGGCCGGTTCCGGGTCCACCTGATCGCCCAGGGACTTGCCGTCGGTACCGTCGCCGGGTTTGCCGCCGTCTGCTACCGTCTTCTTCTGGCCGGGGCGGAAGACTTTTCCCTTGCCGTTCTCACCGGCGGGCTGCCCCTTTCCTTTCCGGTCATGGCGCTTCTCTGGTGCGGGGTCGCAGTCGTCATCGGCAGTCTCATGGAGTGGGAGCCCATGGCGAGGGGAAGCGGCATTCCCCAGGTGGAGGGAGAACTCCTCGGTCAGGTGTCCATGTCCTGGTGGAAGGTGTCTGCGGCAAAGTTTCTCGGAGGGGGACTTGCCATCGCCCTCGGTCTTTCGCTCGGCAGAGGGAGTCCCTCGGTCCAGATCGGCGCCGCCGCCGGCAAGGGAATGGCGGTCTTGCAGAAGCTGGGGAAGGTGGAGGAGCGGCTTTTCCTTTCAAGCGGGGCTTCGGCGGGGCTTTCCGCCGCTTTCAACGCCCCGCTCGCCGGTGTGATCTTCGTCCTGGAGGAGGTCCACAAGAATCTCTCTCCCCTGGTGCTTCTTTCGGCCATGATGGCCTCCCTGGCGGCGGATTTCGTGTCGAAGCACTTTTTCGGCCTCGGGCCCGTCTTTGCTTTCGGTGTTCCCTCGGTCCTTCCCCTGAACCTCTATGGCCACCTGCTCCTTCTCGGCCTGCTCTGCGGTGCCGGCGGCGCCCTCTTCTGCAGGGTGATCCTCGATGTCCAGACCCTCTATGGCAGGCTGCCTCTCCCGGCGCGGTACAGGGTGGTCATCCCGGCTCTTGCGGTCCTCTGCATCGGACCCGTTTTTCCTGACATTATCGGTGGGGGGCATGCCCTGGTGGAACATCTCGGCATGGGGGAGAAGTCCCTGTCGGTCCTCTTGTCCCTTTTCGCCGGCAAGCTGCTCTTCACGGCCCTCTGCTTCGGTTCGGGGGCGGCGGGGGGGATCTTCCTGCCCATGCTCGCCGAGGGGGCCTCCCTGGGAACCCTCTACGGAACGGCGGCGGTCCTGTTCACAGGAATGGACCAGGCTCTGGTCGTGAATTTCCTCATTGCGGGAATGGCGGGTTTCTTCGCGGCGGTGGTACGGGCCCCCATCACGGGGATCATCCTTATCACCGAGATGACCGGGTCCTTCACCCATCTGCTCTCGGTCTCCGTCGTGGTCATCCTTGCCCACGTGACGGCGGACCTGCTCAGAGCACGGCCCATTTACGACTCCCTCCTGCTCAGGATGCTCCGGAAAAGCGACGGGGCCGTCAGTCCCGGGAAGATTCTTCTCGAGGGAACGGTCTGCCCGGGGTCGCCTCTCGACGGCAGAACGGTGAGGGAGGCGTCCCTTCCGGAGGGATGCCTGCTGGTGAGCATCCACCGTTTCGGCGAGGAGATCCTCCCCAACGGGGACACGCTGCTCTCCGCTGGGGACAGGGTCATTGCTCTGGCCGACGGCAGCCGGGCCGGGCGCATCCGGGAAAAACTGCTGGATCTCACAGGAGTGTGCCCTCCCGAGAAGCACCTCTGGGAATGAAGGGGAGCCTATTTCCCTCCGTCTTTCTCCGAAGCGCCCCGGGAGCTTCCCTGCTTCCGGTAGCCGTACTGGAGTATGAGGAAGGCCAGAAAACCCGTGGATGTGTAGGCGACCCCTCCGCGGAAGGTCTCGTAGGGAAGGAAGTAGTAGTGGTACTGGATTCCGGCGATGATGATGAGAGAAGCGTAAATGGCCGACTTCAGGGGGGACAGTCCCCGCTTCAGTATTTTGAACCTGAGAAGCCAGATCATGAGGGTTCCGAGGGCGATGATGGCGATCCTGTCAAACATGGCGAATCTCTCCGTTCCCGATGAAGTTCATTCCTGGTTTCTTTCCGCGAACATCTGGACGAAAACCTTGTGGGTGTTTCTCGGCAGAATGCGGTATCCTTTCTTCTCCTTGGTGAGCCACAGAAAATAATCCTTGTAGAAGGACGAGCTCAGGTCGAGGATGGATTTACCCCTGTTTTCCTTGATGAGCTCGTAAATGTTCTTTATGACCCTGTCCTCGTCGCTGTCCCACCGGAAGGTTCCCAGGGCATAGGCCGCGGCCTTCTCCGGAAGGTTGTTCAGCGGGAAGGCAGGCAGCAGCAGGGTATGGTCGCTCCAGTCGTAGGTGCCGTACCCCTGCCCGGGCACTACGATCACCCTGGGGATGCCGTACATCCGTATCCGGGCGACCACGAGCATTTCCGGGTCCAGGGCCGCCAACTCCTCCACTATGGCCGCCGCCCGGTCGAGAGCGAGGGGAGGCTTTTCGCTCCGGCAGAGCTGGGACGGATCTCTCCGGGCGGACTTAGCCGTGAGGGAAATGTACTCCTTTTTGGAGAAGATGAGGTCCTTCAGCTTTCTTCGGCGAACGGCGGGAGGGATGCCCTCCATTTCGGACGCCGCTTTCTTCACCCGCCGCTCCCATTTCGAAATTTCCTGGGTCACGAAGACGATGTTTCTTGCCAGGTTCTTGGCGGATTCCAGCAGTCCCGAAACTTTTTGGATCTCGTTCCCGTCCAGTCCGCCGTCCTCTTCGCCGTTGCCCTTCAGAAAGGAGACCAGGCGCTTTTCCGCCTCGGAAAACGCGTGGTGCTCCACGGCCATTTGCTGCCTGTCCTTTTCCGGGGCTTCCCGGTATTTTCTCGTCCGCATGGCCACTTCGGTGTAGGATTCCAGGCACCCCTGAAGATCCGCAAGAAGAGTTTCCGTCTCGGAGGGGAGGGCCCCCTGCTTTGCCAGCACCACGGGGAGAATGATCCTGATCCTGGCCTTCAGCCCGTCGAGCTGCCGGCGCATCTGGACGATCTTCCCCTCCGGGGAGAACCCGCTCCGCGGGGGCATGACGGGCTTGCCCATGATCATGGCGTAGGCTTCGGCTATGAAGTCCGAAAACGTATAGTACTGGAAGAGCCCCGGGGCGACCTTCGGGGAGAGGGCTTCCCGGAGGGCCGGGGAGGCCGGGGTGATTTCGTCGCCGGCGTAGCCGAAATCGATAAAGAGCCGTTCCTGTTCGTCGAACGACAGTTCTTCGGGAAAACTTTCCGTATGGGCGTCCACCAGGGCGGCCAGCACGTCCCAGTATTGGGCCGAGAGATCTTGCCACAGCTTCCTGGCGGCGATCCGGTCGTCCGTTTCGGTGAAATCCCTGACGGTCAGATAGCTTTTTGCCGTCGCGGTAAATTTTTCAACGGACTCCCGGAGGGGCTGATAGTCCCTCCATCTTTCGAACATGACTGTATCCATGGCATCATCTCCGTCCGGCGCTGACATCCCTTCCGCCGGGTAAAAAAAGCGGAATCCCCCCGTATGATACCATACGGTCCGGAGGATGCCTTTCCGGCTGAGGGGCCTGAGGTGCCGTCCTCGAAAACGAGAGGGCGATCCCCGAGCTTCACGAAACGGAATCCCTTCTTCCGGAGAAGAGGCAGGGCTTCTTTCAGCCCCTCCGCAGTCTGGCCTTCGGGCCGGTTCATGTGGAACAGGACAATCTCCCCTCCCCGGAGGGAGAGCAGGCCGTCCGCGATCTTCTTTTTTGAATAGGAAGCTCCGCCGTCCCCGTTATGGGAATGGCTCACCGATGTATGCCCCAGGTCCGCCGCCACCCTCACGGCCACCTCGTCGTAGTGGTTCGTGCCGGAGCGGAAATACCGGGGCCTCCGCCCTGTGATCTCCTCCAGGAACCTGGCATTGTCCTCCACTTCCCGGGCCGCCCCGGAGACGGATTCCGTTCCGGGAATCCCGTAGGCGGACCGTCCCGTGACGGAGAGGGGACGGTGCTCCGCTCCGTGGTTGCCGATCTCGAACAGCGGATCCGCCCCCAGCTCCCGGGTGGTCTCCCTGTTCTTCTCAAGCCACGGCCCGCTCAGGAAGAAGGTGGCCGGAATGCGCTCACGCCTCAGAAAATCCAGGAGTTCCCGGTCCATGGCCGATCCCTTCTTTCCCCCGCAGGCGTCGAATGTGAGGGCCACCTCCTTCCCTTCGGAGGCGATCCTCGAGGCTGTCCCGGAAACATGCTCCCCCCACTGGACGGGGGATGCGTTCCGGTACTTTCCTGCGATCTCCTCCGGCGGAAGGGGCATTCCCTCGCCTGAAAAGCTAAAAAAGTGTAGAATTGACAGAAATACAAGGGCAGAGGCGGTCGGCAAACGGATCATCTCTCGTATACCTCCATTGTGTTCAGTATAGCATTTATATAACAGGGGAGGGCAGAACAATGGGCCATCCGGTACGCAGAAAAGACAGGGAGATCACTGACAGGGCTGAAATCTATGAAATACTTGACGGGGCGTTCACCGGGCATCTCGCCCTCTGCAGCGGCGGGGAGCCCTACGTGGTTCCCCTCTGTTTCGGAGTAATGGACGGCGCCGTCTATTTCCACTGCGCCCGGGAGGGACGAAAGCTCGACATCATCGCGCGGAATCCCCGGGGCTGCTTCCAGGCGCAGTGCGACGAGGACCTTGTGCGGTCCGCGGAGCGGGCCTGCGGGTGGGGGATGCTCTACAAAAGCGTCATGATATCGGGACCGGTAACGATGGTGGAGGACGAGAGGGAGAAGGCCGCCGCCCTCCTGGTGATCATGAAAAAATACGCGGGGGAGGACTTTTCCCATGAATTCTCCTCCGCGGAATGCGCCTCCGTGACGGTGCTCCGCCTCGATCCCGAGGAGCTTTCGGGCAAGGCCAGGCGTCCCGTGTAGGGGGTGGCGCGGATGTTCCGGATCCGGAGGATTTTCGATGATCTTTCCCCGGCAAACGAAAAGGCTCTCGTCCGCATCGGGGAGATCCTGAAGGAGCAATTTCCGGACGCCCGTCCCGGCGAGGCTGAATCCATTCCAGAGAAGCTGCGGAACCAGCTCAAGTACGGCTTCCAGACCATTCTCTTTGCCGCGGAGAAGGGGGCGGGGAAGGTCTACGGTTTTGCCCTGGCCCTCTACGATCCGTTATTGAAGTTCACCTTTCTGGACTATATCGCCGTTCCGGGGGCCGAAGCGGGCGGAGGCATTGGAGGCGTACTCTACGAGAGGGTGCGGAAGGAAGCCCTGGACCTCGGGTGTTGCGGGCTTTTCTTCGAATGCCTTCCCGACGACCCCGAACTCAGCCGCGATGAGGAAATCCGGCAGCAGAACGCAGCCCGGCTGCGCTTCTATGAGCGGTACGGCGCCGTCCCCGTGGTGGGAACGAAGTACGAGACTCCCCTGGGGCCTGGAGAGGACAATCCGCCCTACCTGGTCTTCGACGGCCTGGGAAGAGGGGAGCCCCTGAGGAGGGAAAAGGCCCGGCTCATCGTGGCCGCCATCCTGGGGAAGAAATACGGAGATCTCTGCCCGCCGGAGTATATCCGCATGGTCATGGACTCCTTTCGGGACGACCCGGTGAAGCTCCGCCCCCTGAAGTACGTGACCGCCCCGAAACGGACCGCCGTGGCCGCGGCCCTTCCCGAAGGCGAGCGGATAGCCCTCTTCGTCAACCGTGACCACGCCATTCACCACGTCAGGGAAAGGGGATACGTGGAGTCTCCCGTCCGGGTGGAGGCCATCCTCCGGGAGATCCTTCCCTCGGGGCTCTTCACGGAAAAGAAGGCCCGTCATTTCGGCGAGCGGCACGTGCTGAAGGTCCACAGCGCCGTCTTCTTCTCCTACCTCAGAAAGGTCTGCATGTCCATGCCGGAGGGGGAGTCCGTCTACCCCTATGTCTTCCCCGTGCGGAACGCGGCCAGGCCTCCCCAGGACCTCTCCGTCCGGGCAGGGTACTTCTGCATGGACACCTTTACCCCTTTGAACAAGAATGCCTTCCTTGCCGCCCTGGGAGCGCTGGACTGCGCCCTGTCGGGCGCCCAGGCCCTTGCGGAAGGACGGCACCTGGCCTACGCCCTGGTGAGACCCCCCGGGCACCACGCCGAGCGGCGTCTCTTCGGCGGCTTCTGCTACCTGAACAGCGCGGCCGCCGCCGCCGAGTACCTCTCGGCCTTCGGCAGGGTGGCCATGCTCGACGTGGACTACCACCACGGCAACGGCCAGCAGGACATCTTCTACCGGCGGAGCGACGTCCTCACCGTCTCCCTCCACGGGCACCCCCGGTTCGCCTACCCCTATTTCTCCGGCTTCGAGGACGAAAAAGGGGAAGGAGAAGGCCGGGGTTTCAACCTCAACCTTCCCCTTCCCGAGCATCTTTCGGGGCAAGAATACCTAGACGCCCTCAGGAGGGTATCGAGAAGAATTTCGGACCATGGAGCCCGTTTTCTCGTCGTTCCCTTCGGCGGGGACACCTGCAAAAAAGATCCCACGGGAACCTGGAGCCTCGTCGCCAGGGACTTCGAAAACAACGGAAGACTGATCGGCGGCCTGGGCCTTCCCGTCCTCGCGGTCCAGGAGGGAGGCTACAATACCCGTCTCCTGGGGGAGAACGTCCGGGCCTTCTTCAAGGGGCTCTTCGAGGCTTCCCGCTCAGCCGGAGCTAGGCTATGGTCACCTGCTTCTCGAGATAAACGTCCTGCACGGCGTGAATGATTTCCACGCCCTCCTTCATGGGGCGCTGGAAGGCCTTGCGGCCGAGGATGAGGCCCATGCCGCCGGCCCTCTTGTTGATCACCGCGGTCTTCACGGCTTCGGCAAGGTCGTTGGTTCCGGAGGCGCCGCCGGAGTTGATCAGTCCTGCCCTGCCCATATAGCAGTTCGCCACCTGGTACCGGGTCAGGTCGATGGGATGGTCGCTGGAGAGTTTTTCGTAGACCGCCTTCGCCGTCTTGCCGAACTTCAGGGCGGTGAATCCCCCATTGTTCTCGGGGAGCTTCTGCTTGATGATGTCGGCGCCGATGGTTACGCCGAGGTGGTTCGCCTGCCCCGTGAGGTCGGCGGCCACGTGGTAGTCCTTCTCCGCCGTCTTGAAGGCGTTGTTTCTCAGGTAGCACCACAGGATCGTGGCCATGCCCAGGTTGTGGGCGATCTCGAAGGCGGTGCTGATCTCCTGGATCTGCCGGGAGGACTCGTCGCTGCCGAAATAGATGGTGGCGCCCACGGCGGCGGCTCCCATGTCCCGGGCCTGTTCCACTGAGGCGAAGAGGATCTGGTCGTACTTGTTGGGGTAGGAGAGCAGCTCGTTGTGGTTGATCTTCAACACGAAGGGGATTTTGTGGGCGTATTTCCTGGCCACCGACGAGAGAACGCCCAGGGTGCTGGCCACGGCGTTGCATCCGGCCTCAATGGCGAGCTTCACGATGTTCTCGGGGTCGAAATAGATGGGGTTGGGAGCGAAGCTGGCTCCGGCGGAGTGTTCGATTCCCTGGTCCACGGGGAGGATGGAGAGGTATCCCGTTCCGGCCAGCCTTCCGCTGCCGAAGAGGGTTTGCATGGACCGCATTACCGGAATGGAGCGGTCGGAGAGCGCCGTCACCCTGTCCACAAAATCAGGTCCCGGGAGGATGAGCATTTCCCGACCTATGGTTTTGCATGTGTGTCCGAGCAGGTACTCCGCCTTGTCTCCAAGCAGTTGCTCGATCCTTTCCAGAGTGTTCATGGATCTGCCTCCTTCTCAATCTGTAATGATAAGGGTACAATCAAAACTGACCCTTCTTTCCTTCATGTATTGTACCCGAGAATGGAGAATATGGGAACAATTGGACGGGAAAGGAGCAAGAAGGGCAGAAAACAACAACCGGAGGTGGCACTGAATGAAACCCGAAAGGGGAAAAACGGTCGTCGGATTCGTAGGTCTCGGAGTCATGGGGCACAGCATGGCGGGGCACATCATGAGGGGCGGTTACGAGCTGCTCGTCTACAACAGGTCGAAAGAGAAGGCCCTGGACCTGCTGACCCAGGGGGCCGTGTGGAAGGACGACGTCCATTCCCTGGCGGAGAAGAGCGATGTGATCATCACCATGGTGGGATTTCCCGCCGACGTGGAGGAGGTCTATCTCGGGGAAAAGGGGCTCCTTGCGGGGGCCCGGCCCGGAACGGTGCTCATCGACATGACCACCTCGAGCCCGGGCCTGGCGGCCCGCATCGCCGCTGCGGGAGCCGAAAAAGGGGTTCCTGTCCTCGATGCCCCCGTGTCGGGGGGCGACAGGGGGGCCCGGGAGGGGACCCTGTCCATCATGGTGGGCGGAGACGAAGCTGTTTTCAATGACATGATGCCCCTTTTCTCCCTTCTGGGAAAGAATATCGTCTTCCAGGGCGGACCGGGCAGCGGACAGCACACCAAGATGGCCAACCAGATCGCCATCGCTTCCAACATGATGGGGGTCTGCGAGGCTCTGGCCTACTCGAAGAAAGCCGGCCTCGACCCGGAAAAAGTGCTGTCGAGCATCTCCGGCGGCGCTGCGGGAAGCTGGTCCCTCTCCAATCTTGCCCCCAGGATCCTGGCGGGCGATTTTGCTCCCGGCTTTTTCGTGAAGCATTTCATAAAAGACATGAAGATAGCGCTCGAGGAGGCGGAGCGCATGGGACTGGACGCCGCCGGACTGAAGAAGGCTTTCGAGCAGTACGGGAAAGTCGCCGCCCGGGGCCTGGAAAACGAGGGCACCCAGGCACTCTACAAGCTCTACGTCGAATAAGCCTGTCCGCCTCGGAAAGTCCGTCCGCGGAAGGAGCGCGGACGGACTTTCCGAGTTGTTGTTGACGGAAAATTATTTTTATTTATAATGATTACAATGTGGTTTCGGGAACAAGGAGGGGTGCTTCATGCGATCCGTGGACAAAATAGCGGCCAGTCTGCGGGAGAAGGGGCTCAAGCTTACTCCCCAGCGTCGCCTGATTATTGAGATTCTCTCCAGGGACAGGAGCCATCCCACGGTGGATGAAGTATACCGCCAGGTGGTGTCCATCATGCCCGAAGTCTCGCGGACGACGGTCTACAACACCATTCGTGAGATGGCCTCCCTGGGAGAGATCGCGGAAGTGCAGGATCTCAGCGACGGCGGAATCCGGTACGATACCTGCGCGGTTTCCCACAATCATTTCTTCTGCCTTTCATGCCGTTCCCTGATCGACGTTGATGTGAATCTCCCCGGGGCGGAGTCGTACTCCGGCGCGCTGGAGGGGTTTCAGGTGCTGAAGCAGCAGCTCACCCTCTACGGCCTCTGCCCCGACTGCAGGGACAAGGGGCTTCCCCCGCCGGGAAAGGGAACAGGCAAAAGAGCCCTGAAGAAATTCTGATCACGACAGGGGAGTCTCCGTCAGGAGACTCCCCTGTTTTCCAGTCGAAGGCTGAAAGGATCAGGCTTCGTCCGGTGTTTCCCTGGAGGGAACGAGACCGGATTTCGTCTCTTCCTCGACCCTGAACCGGGCGGCGGACTTCTGCATCTCTTCCGACAGGCTCACAAGCTCTTCGGCGGCCTTCGCGATGGACTCCGTCACCCGCCCCTGCTCTTCCATGGACCGGTTGATGTTC
>NZ_JAESIH010000023.1 GCF_016756745.1 Aminivibrio sp. | reverse complement strand
GACATCCGTGTCGGTTTCTCTCCCCCGGGCGCTGTCCCCCAGGGGATAATCTCTTCGCCCCTGGCGGGGCGAATTCACCTTATGCCCGGCGACACTCCCTCTGCCTGAAAAACCTGCGGATTTAGGGGGGAAACACGCTTGACTAGTGTGTCGCTATGGGGCTATGCTATTCACAGGTTCTTTTCAGCGTTCCGGTGACTGCCGGCCGGAGAAAAGGCGTCCGAAGCAGCGAGGATCAGAAAAAGCCCCCGTTTCTGCCCTGTTCGGGAGAATGCGTTGAGGAGGTGGTTTTCTTCATGGACAAAATTACCCGGGAGGAGCTCAAGGAACTGTCCGCACACTCGAGGGAACTCTGTCTTTCCCTTTTTATGCCGGCGTTCCGGGCCGGAAGGGAGACGGAGCAGAACCCCATTCGCTTCAAGAATCTGCTCAAAGAGGCGGAGAACAGGCTTTCAGCCTCCGGGGCACGGCCCCCGGAGATCCAGGAACTGCTCACACCGGCCCGGAGTCTCGCGGACGACCCTCTTTTCTGGCAGCACCAGGGAGACGGCCTCGCGGTCTTTCTGGCCGCCGATTATTTCAAAAGCTACAGGCTTCCCCTGTCATTCCGGGAGTCGGTCTTCCTTGGCCGGCGCTTCCACTTTACGCCCCTGCTTCCCTATTTCTCGGGGGAGGGCAGGTTCTACGTGCTCGCCCTGAGCCGGAACATGATCCGGCTGCTGGAGGGTTCGAGGCACTCCGTGGACGAAGTGGACGTGGAATCCATTCTTCCGAATCTGGGTGATGCCTTCCGCTTCGACCGTTTCGAAAAGCAGCTTCAGTTCCACACGGGAACTGCGGCGGGAAGGTCGGGCGGCAGGGCGGCCATTTTCCACGGTCATGATCCGAGTGATGAGGAGAAGGGGAGGCTGCTCCGGTGGTTTCGGAAGATTGACGAGGATCTTCCGGACATTCTTCGCGGAAGCAAGTCCCCTCTCGTTCTGGCTGGAGTGGAATACCTGCTCCACCTCTACAGGGAGGTCAATTCCTACCCCTTCCTGCTCGACGAGGGCGTTCCGGGGAACGCCGACGATTTGCGCCCGGAGGAGCTGCACGGACGGGCATGGCCCATTGCCGAGAAAGCTCTTTCAAGGGAGGCCGAGCAGGCTCTCGCCAGATATGCCGAACTGACCGGATCGGAGAACGCATCGTCCAACGTGGAGAAAGTCCTTGAAGGCGCTCACCATGGAAGGGTGGACATCCTTTTTGTGGACGGCGAGGCCCGCATGACCGGATGCTTCGACCCGGAAGAGAACAGGGTCCTGACTGGAGAGGCGTGCGGGGGCGAGGAGGAGGATCTTCTTAATCTCGCGGCAGTTCAGACCCTCATCCACGGCGGAACGGTCTATGCCGTAAGCTCAGGTGCAATGCCGGGCGGCGAGCCCATGGGGGCCGTCTTCCGGTTTTGAAGGCCTGTAAACAGAGTGAGGGTGCGGGCATCCCCGCACCCTCACTCTGTTTACAGGCCTCATCTCTTGTGTTTTTTCGGAATTTCCTTTTCACAGGGCACCCCTGTCTGGCACTTCCCGCATCCGTACCGCGGGGAGTGCTTTTTCTTCATGAGGTCAAGGTACTCCGAGCAAAGGACATGATCCTTGCCCGTCTCCGGGGAGATGGCGCCGACGGGGCACTTTACGGCGCATTCGCCGCACATGGTGCAGTTGCCGTACAGCTCCTCCGGGATGACATTGTCGGGAGGCAGAGGGTGGGTGGTGATCACGCTGCCGAACCTCCCGGCCACCCCCCGGGAAGTAATGAGTCCTTTGGAGAGGCCGAAAGTGCCGAGACCGCACACAAAGGCCACATGCCGTTCGGACCAGTTGCTGGTGAAGCTCACGGGTAAGGGCGTGCCGTTCCCGTCAAGGAAGACTGTGTTCTTCAGGGTGCAGGATGCGAACCTCGGGTCCACGGCGGGGGAAACTGCATCCCCTCCTTTCTCCTGGAGGTGTTCGACGAGGGCCCGGGAAAGCCGGTCGATGAACTCCTGTCCTTCTATCCTTCCATGGAGCCATTCCGGGGCGGGTTCAGGGCCGGATTCAGCGTTGGCTTCCCGGACCCGGGCGGTGAAGGGGAGGAAGAAAGAGACCACGGAACGGGCTCCGGGAAGCCATTCCCGTGGAAGAAGAAACTGGGGGCCCACCGCCCCCTCCCTTTTCAGGCGCAGGAAGGCGGGGTCTTCGGCGGCTGCGGCGGCGGCGATGGGCGAAGCAAACATCTCCATGCCTGCAAGGTCGCTCCGGAGAGCTTTCTCCCGAGGAATGCGGTTCCAGCCGGAATTCCTTCCGAAGGCCTCGATGAATGTGCGGATTTCCGTTATATCCATGGTTTTTCCTCCTGTCCGCTGTTCACATACTGGATGTCTCCTTTTATACCCTTCCGGTCCCGAACCCGCAACGGGGAAAAGAAGCACAATTTACCTGGCAGAGAGGTGTCGCCGGGTATATAGTGAATTCGCCCTCCTCAGGTGTGAAGCGATCTCGCTCCACACGCTTCGCGGAGATATCCCCCGGCGTTCCCCGGTGACGCTCCCCGCTGCCTGAGGATACAGGAGGGAAAGTATCCCATTATTGATTGACGGTATTAGAGAGATTGGAGTACTCTACACTCAGAGGGCCTGCCGGAACGGGGAGAATGGGACGCAGACTGAGGATGGGAGATATGGAAGTGAAAGAGTATCTTTATGCGCTTGATACTCTTGCCGACTGGAAAATCGGCTATAGTACCCCGAAACTCCACATGGGTGATCACCGCCACGGGGGGGGGGGTGGCTCTCTTCGAATTTTCAAGGGAACTCTTCGGGGAGACGGCCGTGATGAAACCGGATACCCTGGAAAATCCGGTATATGCTCCACAGGACCGGGTATGCCCGGTATTATTATGGCATTGAGAAGTCATAGAATGAATAAACCAGGGCGAATTCCGTCCCGCGGTCTTTCGGGCAGGGAGAGCGCCGGTTTTTAGGAGGATGTCATGGAGCTGGAAACCTATATTGTCAACGCCTTCGCCGACGCGCCGGGAAGGGGGAACAGGGCCGGGGTGGTCGTGTCGCCGGAGCACCCCCCGGAGGATGTTATGCAGATTGTGGCCGCCGATATCGGGGCCTCGGAGACCGCCTTCGTGGCTCCGGAGGAACGAGCCTGGAATATCAGGTGGTTTTCTCCTCTGAAGGAAATGTCCCTGTGCGGTCATGCCACTCTCGCCGCCTCACGGGTCCTCTTCGGGAAAGAGCCTCTGATTGACTCTCTGGTGTTCCGCTACGCCGGGGGAATTCTTCCTGTACAACGGTATCCTGACGATTCCATCGGCATGGATTTCCCCCTGGACGATTATATGCGGTGCCCGCCGGTAGCCGCTTTCGACGATTTCTTCGGTCCTCTGCGGGTGACTGACTGCATTTGCGGCCGGAGAACCGGGAAAGTCATCATCGTCACCGATGAAGGAACGGACCTGAGGACGATCGCACCGGACTTCAACAGGATGGTGGAGTACAGGGGGCTCTGCGGTAGCGGAATCGCCGTCACGAAAGCCTCGTCGGTCTATGATTTCGAATCCAGGTACTTCAACCCTTGGGCGGGAGTGAACGAGGATCCGGTCACCGGTTCTGTCCACACGGTTCTCGCCCGGTACTGGAGCGAGCGGCTGGAAAAGAAAACTCTCGCCGCCTTCCAGAACTCGAGCCGTCCGGGGGAACTGCTGCTCACGGTGGGGGATGACCGGGTGGAGATTCGCGGAAAGGCCAGGATCGTCCTCCAGGGAACGTTTTTTCCCTAGAAGAGGGGCGGACCGGCCTCCAAAACTCCGTCTCACGAGCGCCCTCGGCTCCGGAGTTCTCAACTTCCGGATACGAAAGCGCCGTTTTTTACGCTCCGAGGGGTGAAATCATACCTCCGGGGCGTTTTTCCTTTATTTCCCTGAAGCGGGGATATAAGGGGGACGAACCCGCCTCTTTCAAGACGGTTTCCAGGTATTTCAGGGAAGCGGTCTTCGCGCTTTTCATGCCGGTTATCATCCTCGGGGGCATTTACGCGGGAATCTTTACGCCGACAGAATCCGCCGCCGTCGCCGTGGTGTACGGCCTGGTCGTAGGGGTCTACATCTACAGAGAGATCTCCTGGAAGGATGTCTCGAAGATTGTCCTGAAGTCGGCCAAATCGACGGCGCTGGTCATGTACCTCATGGTCACCGCCGAAGTTCTGACTTACGTCCTGGTGAGCGAACAGATCCCCCAGACCATTGCCGCCTCAATACTCAACGTCTCCACCAACGCCGTCGTGGTGCAGCTCATCATGGTCTTCATTCTGCTGGTGGTGGGGACCTTCCTGAACAATTCGGCGGCCATGGTGCTCCTTGCCCCCATTTTTTACCCGATCATCATGAGTCTCGGAATCGACCCCCTGTTCTTCGGCATCATCATGGTGATCTCCCTGGCCATAGGCCACAATACTCCGCCAGTGGGGCTGTGTCTCTTTATCGCCTGCGACATCGGCAACCTCAAGCTGGAATCTCTGGTGAAGGAGATTGTTCCCCTGGTGGCCGCACTGATCGTCACCGTGGTGGTTCTCAACTTCTTCCCCGACGTAATCCTCTTTCTGCCGAGGATGATGCGCTGATAGAACGGGAAAGCCCCGGATTCCAAGGGGGAATCCGGGGTTTTTTTTCCGATCAGGCCTGGAAAGGCCTGCTGTCTTTTGCCGGTAACTTCCCCAGGCTTCTGACGGCCCTTTCGATCCGTTCCATTCCTTCCCTCAGCAGCACCCTCGGCGTGGCGATGTTGATGCGGGCAAAACCTGTTCCGCCGGTGCCGAACCAGTGTCCCCCATCCAGGGCGACGCCGCCCTTTTCCACGAGGAGGTTCTGCAGTTCCGGCCCCGTTAGGTTCAGGGAGCGGCAGTCCAGGAGAGGAATGTAGGTTCCCTCCGGCCGGATGAGACGGATCCCGGGGAGCCTTTCGGCGAGAAATTCTTCGATGAAGTCGAGGCTGCCCTCAAGGTAGAGGAGCAGTTCGTCCAGCCATGCGTCCCCCTTCGTGTAGGCCGCTTCCAGGGCGAGAGTCCCGAAGACATTGCCCCCGTCGATGTGGAGGAAGTCAATGACGGACTGGTAATTGTCCCGGAGCCGTTTTGAAGGGATGATGACCGCTGCGGTGCTGAGTCCCGCAATGTTGAAGGTCTTGCTGGGGGCCACGGTGGTAACGGAAAGGCCCCGAATGGCATCTGAAACATCGGCAAGGGGGACGTGGCGGGCTCCCCCGAAGAGGATGTCGCAGTGGATTTCGTCGGAAATGACGATGACTCCATGGGAGGCGCAGATATGGGCGAACCTTTTCAGTTCCTCCCTGGTCCAGACCCGCCCGCAGGGATTGTGGGGCGAACACAGGAAGACGAGCTTCACTGACGAGTCGTCCAGCTTTTTCTCCAGGTCTGCGAAGTCCATCTCAAACCGGCTGCCGGTAAAAACGAGCGGGTTTTCCACCACTCTGCGTCCCCGTCCGGTGATAGTGGCGAAGAAGGGGTAATAGACCGGCGGCTGGACGAGCACGCCGTCCCCTGGTTGGGTGAAGGCGAGGATGGCGGCGGCCAGGGCGGGGACCACGCCGGGGGCGTGTCGGATCCATTCGGTGTCGGGTTTCCAGCCGTGCCTTCGCTCGAACCATCCCGCAATGGCCTGGCGGTATGGGTCGAACCGGCGGGTATAGCCGAAAATACCGTGGTCCACCCGTTCCCGGAGGACCTCGACGACCTCCGGCGGGGCCTTGAAGTCCATGTCTGCAACCCACATGGGGAGAAGATCGCCGGAGCCAAAGATGGGCTCCATTCCGTCCCACTTTGCACAGATAGTGCCTCGCCGTTCAATGACAGAATCAAAATCGTAGCGGCTCATTTTGTTTTGTTCCTCTCTTTCGCATAAACTGCAGATTATAGATGGAAAGTCTTCATTATAACAACATTTGCCCTCAGTTTGGAAAGAATTCGGAAGGTTTTCACCCCCTTGTTTCGCCGTTCCGAAAGTGGTAGTCTTTTTAAGCTGTAAATATTCACACACAAGATGTTGTGTGTGAAATCATTCCCATGCCCCTAATGGTGTGGGGAGGAGGGTATTACATGGTTTTTTCATACAAGGAGAGGTTCCGTTCTTCATTTTCGTCACCTCTGACCGCGGGAGGAGAAAGCGGCCTCTCCGAGAACGCGATGTGGCTGCTGGACCAGCGGTATTTTGCACGGCGGTACGATTCCGCCTCGGGATCAATCCGAAAGGAGACGTCTTTCGGCGAGTTCGCCAGGAGGGTCGCCAGGATCGTGGCCTGCGCAGAGACGGCCTATCTCGGCGGGAGTGCTTTTGATCTCGAATGGCTCCGCCGCCTTGAAAACAACATCTACGATGATATTACCAACAGGCGGTTCCTTTTCAACTCCCCGTGCCTCTTCGGCGCCGGAGCCGGAATGACGGTGGACCCTGTGCTTTCGGGTAAAATTTATTGTCCGCCTGAGGAGATGACCTTCGAGGACTATGACCTTCTCCGCCGCTCCAGGACACGGAGTCAGCAGCTCTTCGCCTGCTTCGTCATAGATGTCCCGGACAGCATCGACGGTATCTTCGACGGCGTGAAGGATGCGGCCGTGATCAGCAAGTACGGCGGCGGGGTGGGAGGCAATTTCGGCCATCTCCGGGAGCGGGGCAGCGCCATCAACGGCGGCATCGGAGGCCAGGCCAGTGGCCCGGTCTCCTTCATGGAGACCTGGAACACCATGGGAGCGGTGGTCGTCCAGGGAGGACGGCGTCGGGCGGCCCTGATGGGCATGCTTTTCGACGACCATCCCGATATTTTCGACTTTATCGACGCCAAGGTGGAAGAGGGAAAACTGCCCTACTTCAACATCTCCGTCTGTGTTTCCGACAAGCTCATGAAGGAGGCGGAGGGGGGAGGCGACTTCAGCCTGGTGTCCCGGAGCGACGGAAAGACCGTCAGGCGCGTGAAGGCGGCTGACCTCTGGAACAAGCTCTGTGAGAGCGCCTGGAAACGGGGAGACCCCGGTATCTTCTTCATCGACAGGGCAAACGACGATAACCTGCTGAAGCTCGGCGAGACATGGAAAATCGAGTCCACAAACCCCTGCGGCGAGCAGCCCCTGCCCAACTACACAAGCTGCAACCTCGGCTCGGTGAACGTGGAGGCCTTCGTCACAACCTCCCCCGACGGAAGGAAATCCTTTGATTTCAGTGCCTTCGTGGACCAGGTCTTCCGTTCCATGTACTATCTCGACCTTGTGATCGACGCCTGCTCCTACCCCCTGGAGAGGATCGAGGAGAGAACGAAGCGGATACGCCCTGTGGGGCTCGGCATCATGGGGCTGGCGGACGCGGCCATTCTTCTGGGAATGCGGTACGGTTCCCCGAGGTTCAGGGAATTCTGCAAATGCCTGGGCGATTCCATGGGCAGCGCCGCCCTCTGCGCTGCCGCGGGAATCGTATCGGATATGGGCAAGGACCCCTTTCCAGAGGCAGGACTCATAGAAGCTCTTTTTGCGGAGTTCGCCAGGGAGCAAGGGGAGGAACTCTTCCCCGAATCGTGGTACGACAGGCTCGACCGGGAGGGATTCCGCTCCCTGTTGGAGAAGATGCGGTCTTCGGCCACCATCCCCTATACTCTCTCGAATGCCCTCGAGGGTTTTTTCACCGCCCAGGGGTTGGGGAACGAGAGTGAACGGCTGG
>NZ_JAESIH010000022.1 GCF_016756745.1 Aminivibrio sp. | reverse complement strand
CTTCGCCTTTTCAGTCATAATGATTGCACCTCTCTGGTGAAGGGTTGTGCCTTCGTAAACACTACCTTACCACTGTTCTCCGAACAGTCCAGAGAGGTTTTTTATTTTTTAGGGTGCGGATTTAGGAAGTCCCCAAATCCGCAGGCAGCGGGGAGTGTCACCTGTGCCTGCGGATTGAGGGAACCAATAAAAAAACGCCCCTCCGGAGAGGGGCACCCATGGAGTCGAATCCGGCTACATGTTTCCATGCAAGCCTTTCGTCAGAACCGAGAAGACTTCTTCGTTGTGGTAGTTCTCGATAGCGCCGCTGTCGGCCATCTCCGCCAGGGAGGGATCAAGGGGGAGGCTCCCCCAGAAGGAAGTGCCGAGGTGCTCCAGGAGAGCCGGGGAATGGCTTTTGCCGAAAAGCTCCACCCGCTTGCCGCAGTCGGGGCAGACAAAGGCGCTCATGTTCTCCACTACGCCCATAAGGGGGATGGAGAGCATTTCCGCCATTTTCGCCGCTTTCCGCACCACCAGGGAGGCGATCTCCTGGGGGGAGGTCACCAGGAGGAAACCGTCGAGGGGAATGGTCTGCATCACCGTGAGCACGGCGTCGCCTGTTCCCGGGGGGAGGTCGATGAAGAGCACGTCGAGATCGTCCCACTTCACTTCAGTAAAGAACCGAGTCACGGCGTTGCCGAGCAGAGGCCCTCTCCAGACCACGGGCTTCGCCGGGTCATCCAGCAGGAGGTTCATGGAGATGACCTTGATTCCGAGCTTCGTTTTCGGCGGATCGATCCCATCGGCGTTCCCGAAGGGGAAAGTGCTGAGCCCGAAGAAGGCGGGTATTGACGGTCCCGTGATGTCGGCGTCCATGATGCCCGTTTTTTTCCCCTCACGGGCTGCTGCCACGGCGAGAAGGGACGTGACGGAACTCTTTCCCACGCCGCCCTTTCCGCTGCCTACGGCGTAAATTTTCTTGATCTGCTTCCTGTCGCTTTTCGGCGGTAATGTCATGAATGAAGTCCGCTCCTTCTATTTGGCTATTTTTTCAAGGGATGAGTTTTTGTATCCGTCCAGGGCCTGCCTGACCGTCATTCCTTCGGCACAGTATGCCTCCATGTTCGCCTGTTGTATAAAACCGAGGGCGTTCGGCCCCATCCTGGGAGCGAGCAGCACGGAAACCTGTTTCTGCGATAGGGTCATAAGGGCCCTCGACGCCGCTCCGTGCTGCTCCGCCCCGGCGTCGTTTTCAACAGCCTCCAGGATCTTCCCTTCTTCGTCCGCTATGATAAAAAAAGGGGCCCGTGCAAACCTGTCCGCCACCTTGGATGTTTCTTCTTTTCCTGATGCCGCGACCGCGATACGGATCATTGTTCCAGCCTCCCTGTTTTTCGTATTGAACCCCACAGTGCCGGCAGTGCGTTCCCCATCTCGGGGACGGGTATGCGGCCTGCTCCTACGGCCTCCGCGATTCTTTCGTCGAAAGGAACCGTGCCGAGCAGGGACCATCCTTGCTCCCTGCACGTCGTTTGTATCGTTTCCGTCAGCTTTTCCGAGAGGTTCCACCGGTTGATCACGATCCCGAAAGGCACCGTCAGTATGCCGCACAATTCCGCAGCCCGACGGAGATCCGACAGGGCGGACCGGGAGGGCTCGGAAACAATTACCGCGAAATCGGCCCCCGTTACCGACGAGGTCACCGGACAGCCGATGCCCGGAGGCCCGTCGGTGATTATGAGCGGTGCCCCGGTTCTTTCCGCTTCCTTCCGGGCTTCCTCCCGCAGAAGGGCCACCATCAGGCCGGTGTTCTCGCCGCCCGGATTCAGCCGGGCATGCCACAGGGGCCCCAGGGCCGTATCTCCCCGGCGTATGGTTCCCCGCTCGATACTTTTCAGGGAAATGCACCGTTCAGGGCACACAAAAAGGCACACCCTGCACCCCTCGCAAAAGCCTTCGTCGACGACGGCCTTTCCGTCCCGGACATGGATCGCGTCGTACCTGCAGGCCGATTCGCAGATCCCGCACCCGGTGCACCGCTCACCGTCCGCGTCAGCTATGGACATGCCTGAAAAGGGATCACGGTGCGTTTCTGCGGGATGCAACAGAAGGGCCAGGTTCGGCGCGTCCACGTCGGCGTCCGCAAGGATTTTCCTCTCATCCGCGACGGCTGCGAGAGAGGCCGCCAGGGTGGTCTTTCCTGTTCCGCCCTTGCCGCTGATGATCACAACCTCTCGGATGCTCATGAGAATCTCCTTTCGATCTCCGACCAGAGCGACCGTGTGGTTTCAGCCCATCCGGCGTCGGTCAGGAACGGAGATTCCCCCCGGGCCCCGGATTCCGCTGCTGAACGGGAGAAAGGGAAACGGGCGAGGATCTCCACGCCGAACCGTCCGCACAGGTCCTCGAGCGAAGTGTTGCCGATGCCCGTCTTGTTGATCACGAGAGCGGAAGGAATTTTCATGTCCGCTGTCAGTTCGAGCATACCCTCCAGGTCGGACCTTCCGAAGGGTGTGGGCTCCGTCACCAAAAGGGCCATGTCGGCACGGCGAAGGGACGCCGCCACGGGGCAGGCCGTGCCGGGAGGGCAGTCCATCACCCAGTCGGAGACTCCCAGCGTTTCCGCCTTTTTGACCGTTTCCCCGATGACGTGCACTGTATTGACGCTTCCGACCCGGAGTCTTCCCTCAAGAAAAGAAATGCCGCCGCAGTTTCCTGACCTGACCTCGCCGACCGTCTGTTCTTCCTCGAAAATCGCCCTCGGGGGGCACACCCTGGAACAGAGCCCGCACCCCCGGCACAGGGATTCGTTGATGACGGGAATCCCCCCGCCCAGCCAGGCGATAGCCCCGAAGACGCACGCCTTCGCACATGTGCCGCACGAAACGCATGCGCTCCCGTCGATTTTCGCCGACGGCATCGTTACGGACAGGGCTTCAGTTTCAGCGCAGCCGAGCAGAATGGAAAGGTTCGGCTCCTCCACGTCAAGATCGACCGCCAGTACCCGAGGCCTCGCAAGCACAAGGGAGGCCGAGATGCTTGTCTTTCCCGTGCCTCCCTTGCCGCTGGCCACCGCTATTTTCATTTTCCGCAGTCGTGACCGGATTCGGGGCTGCAGTCATGGTCCGCTCCGTGACCGCAGTCGGTTTCCACTGTCCGGACTGTTCCCAGAAGAAGGGCTTTCACACCCTCTTCAACATCCATGGAAGGCACCGTGAGGACCCGGACTCCGAGGGCCTGGAAAAACTGCTTTGCCTTGACGCCCATGCCCCCCGCCATAACCATGTCCGCCCCCATGGATTTCACCCAGTTGGGGAAAACGCCCGGCGCATGATCGGCCGAAGGGGCGGGGATGACCTCCCTGGAAAGCTCTTTCCCATCCTCAAAGGTCACGAAAAGGAACTCCCGGACTTTCCCGAAGTGTTCCGAAATGATATTCCCGTCCAGAGCGATGGCCGCCTTCGTCATTCTCCCCTGTCCTTTCCGAGCCGCGCCTGCAGCTCATCCATCCTGGATCTGAGCATTTCCATCTCCTGCCGGAGAGCCTGCTCCTCCATCTCCGGCGTGACCGGGGCCGCCCATACGCCGCCGAACCCCCGTCCCATGCCGAACCTGCCGTATCCGGCGAAGCCGCGGCCCATACCTCTGCCGCCGCCGCACCATCCTCTTCCCCAACCTGTCATGGGCCCCATTCCGAGGGGTCCCGTTCCGTTCCGTGCAGGCATTGTTCATTCCTCCTTTAATGATACTGATTATCAGTTGCATAATAGACCCCTTTGTGCCATTATGTCAAGAGGAAAACCATGATTCCCCTGCAGGAGGAGATTCTATGGACGAACAGCAGCATGAAAGCGCCGTGACCGGCTTTCTTGAAAAACTGAAAGGCAGGGGCCTCCGGCTCACTGCCCAGCGGGAAGTGCTCTTCCGGGTAATCGCCGAAAACCTCGGCGTGCCCTCCACAGTGCAGGACATCTGGGGGAAGACGAGGGATCTCGACCCCTCCATCGGCATCGCCACGGTCTACAGGACCATCAACCTTCTCGCCGAGATGGGCGTGGTGAACGTCATCTACCTGAACGAGGGGGAATTCCGGCTCGAAATGCCGGAGCAGAAGCTCCATATCTCCGCCTTCTGCCGCCATTGCGGATCCCTTTTCCCTCTCGGGGGAGAGGACAGGAAACAGGAAACCCTGGAACAATGGCTTGCGGATATCGGAATGGAGCTTCTCCCCCAGTCCATCGCCATTGCCGGGCTGTGCGGCAAATGCCGGGAAGAGCTGAAGGACGAGAACGCCTCACCGGCGGACCAGGGACCCTTCGGACGGTCGGGGCACTGCCCGAGACGCCGGAGGTTCCGCGGAGGGCTGGGCAGGTAAAAAAACCAGGGCCTCCCGGACAATCCGGAAGGCCCTGGTTTCGATGAAAAAAGATTTTAGAAAAAGATTTCCTTGGCGATGAAGAGGACCGCCAGGCCGAGCATGATGGAGCTGACTTCCTTCGCCTTGCCGCCGAGGATCTTGAGCACAGCGAAAGAGATGATGCCGAACTCGATGCCGTTGGCGATGCTGTAGGTGAAGGGCATGATGAAGAGGGGCACGCATGCGGGAACGAAGTTCGTCCAGTCGGAGAAGTCAAGGTCCTTGAGGCCCGCCATCATGAAGATGCCGACGAGTACCAGCGCCGGAGCGGTGGCACATGCCGGGACGATGGAGACGATGGGGGAGAAGAAAAGGGCCAGGAGGAAAAGGACTCCCGTGACGAAGGCCGTGAGGCCCGTCCGGCCTCCCTGCTCCACGCCGCTTGCGCTTTCCACGTAGGAGGTGACCGTGGAGGTTCCGAGCACGGCTCCGGCCGTGGTTCCGATGGCGTCCGCCATGAGAGCCCGGCCGGCCCTGGGCAGCCTGCCCTCGGAATCGAGCATGCCGGCCCGGTTTGTGACACCCACAAGGGTTCCCACCGTGTCGAAGAAGTCGACGAAGAAGAAAGAGAACATGACGATCCAGAAGTTGGGGTTGGCTATCCCCGAGAAGTCCATCTTCCCGAAGATGGGCATGATGGAAGGAGGCATGGAGACCACGCCGTCGGGCATTTTCGTCACGCCGAGAGCCACGGCGATCCCGGTGACGGCGAGGATGCCCCAGAGGATGGAGCCTCTCACCTTCCGGACTTCCAGGGTGACCATGATGAAGAACCCGGCAAAGGCGAGAAGAACCTCCACGGACTTCATGTTCCCGAGGCCGACGAGGACCGCGTCGTTTTTCACGATGATTCCGGCGCTCTGGAGGCCGATGAAGGCGATGAACAGGCCGATTCCTGTGGAGATGCCTATCTTGAGAGACTTGGGAATGCCGTTGACGATGTTCTCCCGGATTTTCGTGAGGGTAAGCAGGATGAAGAGGATACCCTCGATGAAGATGGCGGCCAGGGCCACCTGCCAGGAGATTCCCATGCCGAGGACCACGCCGAAGGCGAAGAACGCGTTGAGCCCCATGCCCGGCGCGAGGGCGATGGGGTAGTTGGCCATGAAGGCCATGAGGAACGTGGCCAGGGCGCTCGCCAGACATGTGGCCGTCATGAGGGCACCGAAAGGCATGCCGGCGTTCTGCAGAATTCCGGGGTTTACGAAGATGATGTACGCCATGGTCATGAACGTGGTGATTCCTGCCAGGACCTCCGTGCGGACGTCCGTTCCCGCCTCCTTCAGATGAAAGCGGTTTTCAAGCAATGAAGCCATTGCAACTCCTCCCCTTCTATTGAGAATGAATTCATTCCGTAAAGAGTGACTGGATGCCTCCCCTGCCCAGATCCACGTACCCCTGGTCGGTGAGCTTGAGTTCGGGGATCACCGACAGGGAGAGGAAGCTCATGGCCATGAAGGGATGGTCCACGGTGGTGCCGAGGGACCGGGCCGCCTCTTCCGCCGCCTCCAGGCCCTTTATGACCTCATCGGCGCTTCCCGGATTCATGAGGCCTCCCACCGGAAGGCCGAGGGAGCCAAGGACTTCCCCGCCCCGGACCGCCACAATACCGCCTCCCTCGGAGGCCAAAAATCCGAGGGCCGTTCTCAGGGAAAGGATGTCCGTTCCGGCGGCCACAAAATTGTGGGCGTCGTGGGCCACGGAGGACCCTATGGCCCCTTCTTTCAGCCCCAGACCATGGACGAAGCCCAAGGCAAGGCGTCCGGTGCCGCGGTTCTTCTCCAGAACGGCCAGCCAGCAGATGTCCCTGGAGGGGTCGGCGGCCGCCAGCCCGTCTGAGACAGGGGGATCCATCACCAGGTGGTCCGTCACCACCTGCCCGGGACGGAGTCCCACCACCCGGATCTTCGCTCCACCGGGAACAAAAACTTCAAAAGCTTCTTTTTCGGGGACGGAGATGTTCCCCCGGGCGGAAGCAGGCGCCTCCACCCTCGGGACAGGTCCGCAGAGGAGCCTGCCGTCCCGGGCAACGAGCCTTCCCCGCTTCCATACTCTTTTCACGGAGCAGTTCTCCAGGGAGTCCACCGCTGCAAGGTCGGCGATCCTTCCCGGCGCCACCGCTCCCCTGTCTTTCCACCCGAAGTATTCCGCCGGGGTGAGGGTCACCATACGAAGGGCCGCCAGGGGCGAAATGCCGGACTTCACGGCGAGGCGGATCTTCTCGTCCATGTGCCCCCGGTCGCGGAGATAGCGGGCGGACAGGTCGTCGCTCACCATCATGCACCGGCTCGACCGGGCCTCGTTTCCCCGCACCAGGCAGGCCAGCTCCTCCAGGTTGTGCTCCGTGGCCCCTTCCCGGATCATGAGCATCATGCCCCGCCGGAGCTTGTCGAGCCCTTCCCCGGCGGTAAAACTTTCGTGGTCGGAATCGCACCCGCTGAGGAGATAGGCGCACAGGTCCTTCCCCGTCAGGCCGGGTGCGTGGCCTGACTTTGCCCTCGTACCCGAGGCGTAGAGTTTCGCCCAGAGGGCCGGGTCTCCGCCTATCACCCCCGGATAATTCATCACTTCTCCGAGGGAATCGCACCATCCCCTGGCGAACATCTCGGCCACCGCCCCCGCGTCGAGCTCCTCGAAGGGGGTCTCGAAGGATGAAGCGGGAACACAGGAAGGCGCCGTGAAGAAGAGGTCCACCGGGCAGTTCAGGCTCTCCCTCCACATGTACTCCACTCCTGCCATGCCGCAGGTGTTGGCGATCTCGTGGGGGTCGGGGGCCGCGGCCGTGGTACCCCGGACCGCGGCGAGTTCCGAAAATGCGGCGGGGGTGAGCATGGTACTCTCGATGTGGCAGTGGCCGTCGATGAAGCCGGGGACGATTACCATCCCCGACAGGTCTTCTTCCCTGACGCCCTTGTAGTTCTTTCCGACCCCGGCGATCCGTCCCCCGAAAAGGGCCACGTCCGCTTCCTCGTATTCCAGGGTGAAGACGTTGGCCACCCGGGCTCCCCGGAGCACCAGGTCCGCAGGCCGGTCACCCCTGGCCACCGCGAGATAGTCCGAAACATTCACCGGTTCATCCCCCCGTTCTTTTCCATGGTGAAGTGTAGCGGAAAGGCTTGCGGAGCGCAATACCGGAAGACATCCCCAAATCCGCGCCCCAGCGGGGAGCGTCACCTTATGCCCGGCGACACTCCCTCTGCCTGAAAAATTTGCGGATTTAGGCCTGGAACAGGGACGCACCAAAACCACGCAGCCGTATCTCCCCATTCATATCCCCATTCATAGCCTCCTCCCGTCCGTGCGGCCATGAAAGGACCGGCCGGCGTCTTTTTTACGCGCCCCTGCGGGAATAAAAAAGGCGGGGCTGCCCGCCCCGCCTTTTCGTCTGAACGGTTATTTGAAAAGCAGATCGGGAAGCCAGGTAACAATCCTGGGGAACATGATGCACAGCACCAGGCAGAAAAGCTGAGTCGCCACGAACGGCACGATGGAATAATAAATGTCGGTCATGGAAACTTCCTTCGGAGCGATGCCCTTCATCATGAACAGCATGGTGCCGAAGGGAGGCGTCAGGTACCCTGTCTGGGTGTTCACGGCGTACAGCACCCCCAGCCACAGGGGATCGAAGCCATACAAAGGCAGGAGCGGAAGAATGATGGGAAGGGTTATCATGAGGATACTCCAGGCGTCGATCACGCACCCGAGCAGGAACCATACGACCTGTATGCCGATCAGCATGGTCCACCAGCCTACCTGGTAAGTCTGGACCAGGTTGACGACCATCCTGGAGGCTCCAAGGCCCATGTAGACGGCCGCGAACCCCTGGGCGGCAAAGAGGATCCACATCATGAACCCCTGGACCTGTATGGTGGTATAGGCCACGTTTTTGATCAGGTCCCAGGTCAGCCGCCTGTGAAGTGCGCTGCAGACGAACGCGCCCAGGGCTCCGACCGCGGCCGCTTCCGTCGGGGTGGCGATGCCGCTGTAGATGGAGCCCAAAACAGCGGTGATAAGGAGAAGGGGAAGGATGACTCCCTTGAGGGAGGATATCTTCGCGTTCCAGTCGGCCCGTTCTTCCACGGGAATGGCCGGGCCCAGTTTCGGATTGAGGTGGCACCTGATCAAAATGTAGCCGATGATCAGCAGGGAACAGAGCATTCCCGCAGCCATCCCTCCGGCAAAGAGGGCGCCTATGGAGACCTGGGCCATGGTGCCGTATAGCACCAGGGCGATGCTCGGAGGAATCAGGGGCCCAAGGACGCCTCCGGCCAGGATGCAGCCTGTGGCGATTCTCTTGTCGTACCCCCTCTTCAGCATTGCCGGGAGAGCCATGACGCCCATCATGACGACTCCTGTGGAGGCAATGCCTGACATGGCGGCGATCAGGGTACAGGCAAGGACGGTTCCCACCGCCAGCCCTCCCTTGATGCCCCCGGACCACCGGTACATCATTTCGTAGAGGTCTTCCGCCACGCCGGAACGTTCAAGCACCACGGCCATGAGGACGAAAAGGGGCGCCGCCACGAGGGTCGTGGTGGACATCATGGAAAAAGTTCTGGCAAGAATGATGAACAGAGACTCCGGCCCCCAGAAAACACCGGTAAAAACCACTGCGAGGCCTCCGAGGACAAACGCGACGGGAAGCCCCAAGGCGAGCAGAAGGAGCATGCTGCCGAAAAGCAGAACGGAAATCATTTCAATACTCATGAGCTCACCTCAGTTCCCGGCGGCAGCGCCGGCATCCGGCGCGACCAGGAGCTCTCGCCCCGTTACGACCAGGTACGCGTCCTTGATTGTCTTGGTCATTCCCTGGAGAAGCATCAGAAAAGATGCAAAAGGGATACTCATCTTGACGGGCCAGACATAGGGTCCCCACGTGCTGTCGGAGAATTCACGGACCAAGAAGCTTTCCCATGCCCATGGAAGGCTCTCCCAGAGCAATACACCCACAAAAACATAGAACATGGTCCAGGTAAAAAGATCAAGGATCGCCTGCGTCCGTCGTGAAAACCGCATATAAAAAGCTTCGACGTTGACAAAGGCGCCCTTTTGCAGGGCATACGATCCCCCGATTATAAAGTGTGCGCCGTAGAGCATGCAGGACGTCTCGTGAGCCCAAATGGTCGGTCGGGTAAAATAATAGCGCATGACAACCTCGTACACCAGCACGAGCATGGTCGGATAAATAAGAAAGCTCGCGGCCTTGCCGATAAAGTCAATCGCGGCGTCGACACATCGAATGAAACCTCTTAAAAACTGCAATCGCCTCACCCCATTGAAAGATTCCGCCGCGGACGGCGTAAAAAGAAATACCCCCTCCCGGAGAGAAGAAGGGGGTACCCGTACCCTCACGGATCAACTCTTATTTGATATAGCCGTAGTCCTTCATGAACTGCTTGATTATCTCGACGGCCTTGATGACCCTCGGGTCCTTCTTTCCCTGCTCTTCGGCGATCTTGTCGAGGTAGGGAAGGCTGAATTCCTCGGTAATCCTGACCACTTCTTCGGGGCTGAATTCGGTGTAGGTGGTTCCCCACTCCTTGAAGGATTTGTTGAACATTTCCCTTTCCTCCATGGTCACGGCGTCCATGAAATTCGTGTTGAAGACTTCAGCCGCAGTCTCGACGATTGCCTGAAGATCCGCAGGCAGCTCATCCCATGCTTTCTTGGATGCCCACAGCTCCATACCCTGGGGTACCTGGAAGGCGGGGCCGATGAAATACTTGCAGACCTCGTAGAGCTTCAGGTCGCGGTAGAGCCACCAGGCGGTGCCGCTGCCGTCGAGAGTGCCCATGGCGATGGCCATGTAGGTCTCAGGATGGGGAAGCATGACGGGAGAGGCGCCGAAGTGCTCCACGAAATCGGACATGGAACCGAAGAAACGGATTTTGAATCCCTTGAGGTCTTCCAGTGAATTGATGGGCTTTTTGCTCCAGAAATAGGTGTTGCCCACGCTGTGGCATCCGAGGTACTTGATGCCCCGCTCAGCAAGGGCTTCTGCCACCAGCTGGTCAATTCCCCTGTGATGGAACAGCTCGTTGAACTCGTCGTTGGACCGGGTGACAAAGGGCGGCATGTTGGGCGCCGTTACCCACCCCATGGGGATAGCTCCCCTGAAGAAGAGGGAACTTGTATTGGCTATCTGGATCATGTTCGCCTGGAGGGCCTTGTCTACTTCAGCATAATCAACAAGTTCTCCCGCATAGTGCAGGCTCATTTTCAGCCTGCCGCCCGACATTTTTTCCACTCTTTCGATAAACGGCTTGATTACGGATTCGATTGCAAGGGAACCGGGGGTATGATGGCTCTGGAATTTCCACTGATACACCTTTCCCTCCGCGGCAAGGGCGGGTGAAATAAAACCGACTGCAAAAACGCTTGCGACAAATGCTGCGGCCACGAACAACGTACCTAGGTTTCTGTTCCTCATTAAAGCACCTCCCTTAAATTAAATCCGTTTTTCTTGAAAACTCACATATTTTGGTGCGTGGTTTTTTATTATCCTCAACATGGTTATATTGTCAAGGTGCCGGGCCGGGCCTAAATCCGCACCCCAGCGGGGAGTGTCACCGGAACTTGCTTGGGCGGGGGGTGCAGATTGTCGTTCGTGACAACTGCCCAAGCGAGTCCCGCGGCTCCCTGCGTTCGCCGGTTGCCTGCCTGTGAAACCGACATCCGTGTCGGTTTCTCTCACCTCAGGCGCCCTTCCCCAGGGGATAATCTCTTCGCCCCTGGGGAGGGCGAATTCACCTTATGCCCGGCGACATTCCCTCTGCCTGAAAAATGCGCAGATTTAGGCCGGGTATAAAATGCCGCCGCACTTGACAGGGACGCACGGAAGATATACCCTGTCGCCATGTTTGCAAAATGTTGTTTTGACAGTCAAAACAAGACCGTCGGAATGAAATCGGAAGATCGGTTGCTTGTCGTCACGATAGTGTCAATCTTTTTGGGGTATATGCCCTGGTACGGTTTTTCGGCCGTAACATCGCTGATACCGGGAGAGTTCGGCCCGGCTGCCCCGGACACGGATTTCATTCCCGCAGTTTTCCAGCCGGGGGTATGTCCTCGCGGTCATCGCGAGCGGCATGCCTGCCGACAGGACAGGAATCAACCCCGTCCCGTGGACGCCACCCTCGCCACAGACATCTTTTCGCGGGGCTTCATGAGTCCGGCCCTGGGGGCGGCGATCGCGCCGCCGGCCGTCTCTTTTCTTCCGTATGGCCGGACGGGGAAGAAATTGGGAGGGTCTCCATCGTGAGAAGGAAAGAAAATCCGCGGCAGTTGCTCCAGTCCGTCATCAGGGCGTTCCGGATTGCCGAGATGCTGGCCGAAGAGGGAGAACTCGGAGTCACCGAGATCGACGGCCGCCTCGGCATCGACAAGAGCACAGCCTATCGGATTCTCGCGACCCTGCGGGAAATGGGCTATGTGCGGCAGAACCCCCTGAACAGCAAGTACTCGAATACGCCGAAGTTCTCCCTTCTCGGGGGAGCCGCTCCGGATATGCAGCAGATCAGGGAGCGGGCCCGGCCGGCGCTGCGCTCCCTGTCCGAAAAGGTGGGCGAAGCCGTGAATCTCGGCTGTCTTGACGGGACCGACATCGTGTATCTGGAAAGGATCCAGTGCGACGAGACGATCCAGGTGAATCTTCCGGTGGGCCGGAGGATGCCCGCCTACTGTTCGGCCCTCGGGAAGGCGATCCTTGCCTTTCTGCCGGCGGAAACCGTGAAAAAGCTCTTCTCCGGCACGTCCTTCGTGCCGTACACGGAGCGGACGGTGAAATCGCTGAATATGCTGATGGAGGAACTCGAAACGATCCGGACGGACCGCTTTGCCCGGGACATGGAGGAATCCCACCCGGGACTTTCCTGTCTTGCGGCCCCGGTCTTCCATGCCTCGGGGAAGGTCACCGCGGGCATCAGCGTTTCCTTTCCATCCTTCCGGCATCCCGACATGGAGAAAGCCGAAAGTACCATCGTCCCCCTCCTTCTGGACGCAGCGGAAAGCATCAGCGGGGAACTGGGATACAGCGGACGGAACCGGGAACACGACCATCCGGGCGGACAACCGGTCCCGGAGAGAAAACGACAGGAGGAATGAACATGGCAGTAACGATGGATGCGGTATCAAAAATGATGGAACAGGCGGGAATTCCCGGACGGGATCTCTACGACCGTCCCGCGAGCGGAAAGAGCTTCCCGGACGGATGCCACTACCGCATCGAAATGTCGGGCGTGGAGGGGCCGAAGGTCCTCGAGGCCCTGATCCGGGAGCGGAGAAAGCGGAACGTGCCCATTCACCGGCTGGTCTCTTTCTGCCAGGGAGGCACCCTCTACGACGACGCCGAACTGAAGGACTTCGCCCAGATGGCCGCCGAGGAAAAGATGGAAGTCATCGCCATCCCCGGGCCGAGGAACGCGTGGGACATCGGGCGGCAGTTCGTCACTCCGGACGGCCAGCGCTGCGGGGGACTGAACCATCGCGGATCGGACGAAATCCGCAAGGTGATCGCCGATATGCTGAGGATGTACGAAATAGGTTTCCGGGGTTTCATGCTCGTCGACCGAGGCGTTCTGGCCCTCGTGGGCAAAATGCAGGAGCAGGGGAACTTCCCGAAGGATATCGTGATCAAGCTCTCCGTCTGGGCCGGAGTTTCCTCCCCCGCCGGGGCTCTTCTGGCCCAGCAGCTCGGCGCAAGTTCCTTCAACCCCGTGGCGGACCTCACCCTGCCCCAGATGGTCGCCATCCGGTCCGTGACCGACATTCCCATCGACTTCTACATCTGGACCTTCGACACCTACGGCGGATCGAACCGCATGTACGACGCCCCGGAGGTCGCGAAGGTCTACGCACCCTGCTACTTCAAGTTCGAGCCGGCGCCGACCGCGGGCTACTACAACCCCTTCAACTCCGACGAGGAGCACATGCGCCTCATGGAGAAAAAGGTCAAGTGGGCTGAATGGGCAATCGGGCACGTCACCCTCAACGAGCCGGGGGTGCGGGTTTCGCCCCAGGGAGCACCGGACCTGCACGTTCCGAAGATCTGACGGACAGATATCCTGCCCGGAAAAGCGGTCCCTCAAAAGGGTCCGCTTTTGCTTTTCTCCGCCTCCCGTGGTCCCGTGGGGACCCGGCAGTCCGGCATCGAGAGAGACAGGCGCTCCCGTCGTAGGTTTAGCCCAGCCTCCGAGCGGTATCGGAACGAGGACATGCCGTCCTCGTGGAAGTGCTCCTCTTCCGCAGAGAGAACGACCGCAACGGAGGCTCCGGAAAACAGCCTCGGCTTCCCCTTCTCCACAAAGCCCACCACACCATCGAGAAAGTCCGCGAACCTCTGGGCGGCCTCATCCACAACATGCTCCCGGGCCGGTAGCTCCATTTTCCCCGGATTCATCGTGGCGACCAATCACTTCGTCGCAAACCACAGCTATGATGCCAACAACGAGAGAACTGATTTCCCAATGACATTCTTCGGCGATGAAGACTATGCTCCTCTGAGCGCAACCCGTTATCACACCGCATTCTGGCAGGCAAAGATGAACTTCGGAAAACTCGATGCCGACAAGATCAGGAAGATATGGACATCCCACTCCTACATCACCAAGAAGGGCGAGCTGGTGGAAAAGATTACCAATGGGAAAGAGTGGCTTCCTGCCCATCTTGCAAGCCGCACTATCTGCAGCCATGACGGAGGGTATCCGGAGACATATATCGGTTCGACCACGGACACCAAGATTGCGACCGTGGACTTCAACCAGGTACGGTACTCCGTAGGAAGGCCCTGCGAATACGAGGGCATGGCCAGGACCTTCGACCTGCACCCGAAATATTAATCACAATACCCCACACGTACCGCCAAAGAAGCGGAACTCCTTTCCGGAATTCCGCTTCTTCTTTGCGCCGGCCCATGGAATGAACCTTCCGCTTTTTTCGCGAAATACCCCTTGCCCTTCCGCCCCGGGAAGGATACGCTAGTGCCCATCCATAAAGAATAAAGGAGGTGATCCCGTGAAACCGGGACCATTGACCCTTGATCAGTTTTTAAAGACAACGGAACCTTTTCGGAAAAAGGCGGCGGAGGAAGGCAGGGACGCCTTCCTGGCCCTCCTTCCCGAAGAGGGGATTCCCGGAACCGGGGCCTTCCGCACGGCCTGCGGCCGCGCGGAAGGCCGGGCGCTGGAGGTTGTCTCGCCCGGGTTCGCCCGGGCCCTCGGTCTGGAGGACGAAGGAAAGGGCGCTCTCTTCGCCCTGAGGCTGCAGGAACACCTTCCACCCTTCCCGGCGTCCGCCCCCACGGTGGACCGGAGCGCTCCTCCCCTCCGGACGGGGCTGGCGGCGGGGGCGGGGGCCCTGATCGGCATGGGGTTTTTCTCTCCCCTCACGGCCTTCTTTTTCGGCTCCCGGGAGGCGGGATTCCTTCTCGGCGCGCCTCTTGGAGCCTTCGGCCTCTCCCTTGCCGCCCTCCGCCTTCCCGAAAACCGGAAGCTGCTCGGGGCACTGGCTGGGCTTCTCGGCCTGGCCACACTTCGGGAGGCTCTCGCCTTCCTCGGATCCGGATCCCTTCTCTCCCGGGGCTGGAATCTCCTCCGGACAAACCGTGGCTCCCTTTCCCGCCTTGTGCTTTTTCCCGCCCTCCTGGCCCTGCTGCTCCTGCTCGGCCGAAGAACGGAACGGCTGGACCGCACGGCATGGGCTGAAAGGATCGAAGAAGACCTCTCTGCCTGGCTCGAAGCGGCCGCCCGGGTTGCCTTCCTGGTCGGCCGGGCGGAAACAGGCGCGGAACCAGGTGCCGAAACACCCCTCGCCGACAGGGAAATGCCGGCCCTCGCGGCGAAAATTCTCGCCCTGGAGGGGGCTTCCCGGGACGACCTGGCTGCCGGAATGGACGAACTCGCTGGTGACGTCCGCAACCTCGGATTCGGCAGCGCCGGAGAAGCTGGGGAATTCGGGTGGAATCCCGAGGCGGCGGAGAGGTTCGAGGTCTTCGGGTATGTCGAACCGGGCGACCGGGTGAGGGTGGAGCGCCCTCCCCTCCTGAGGGACGGCAGGGTTCTCCGCCGGGGTCTGGTGCGGAAGGTGCGCAATCCATGAGCGGCCGTTCCGTGCTTGCCGCCGACTTCGGCACTACGAAAACCTACTTCTCCAAGTGCCCCGGCGACGACCCCTCACCGGTGAGCATCGATTTCGGCGACGGAAGGGACGGTATACCCTCCGCCATCCTCTACCGGGAGGGAAAGGACCCCCTTGTGGGCCAGACGGCCCTGGACGCCTACGGCGAGGCCTCCCCGGAAGAGCGGCGGACCCTTCGCCTGCGAACCAACTTCAAGGCCGACCTGGCCCGCTCGGAAGCGGCAAGAACCGCGGCATCCGATTTCCTTGCCGCCGTGCTCGCCGGTGCGAGGAAACAGCATCTCGACCTGGAGCCGGACCGCAGGCAGGTTCTTTTCGGCGTTCCCAGCGAGGCCGACGAGGCCTTCCGGGCCGCCCTCCGGGAAACAGCCCGGCAGGGGGGCTTCGGCCTTCCGGATCTCGTGGACGAGCCGAAGGGGGCCCTGCTCTACCACCTCAGACAGGGGGACATTTCCGCCGAACAGGCCCTGGAGGGCGTCCTTGTGGCGGACTTCGGAGGGGGCACCTGCGACTTCGCCTTCCTGGAAGGGGGGAAACCCGTCCACTCCTGGGGAGACATGAACCTGGGGGGACGGCTTTTCGATGACCTGTTCTACCAGTGGCTTCTCGACCGGAATCCCGGCCTGGAAGAAAAATTGGAGGAACAGGGATCCGCCTACTTCGTCCAGTCCCACCTCTGCCGGGAGGCGAAGGAGTTTTTCTCCCGGTCCATGGCCCGGGACAGGGACGAGACCGTATCGAAAATCCTTCCTGGCTACGGAGGGATACGGAACATGACGTGGGCGGAATTCCAGCGCCGGGGGTCCGTCTACTCCCCCTCGGCCTTTCTCCGGCGAACGGCTCAGGCGGAAGGGGTCCCGGGGCTGACGCCGGAAGGAACCGATCTTTTCCTCATGTTCAGGGAGTGTCTGCTCTCGGGACTGAACGAGAGAGGCATAGAGCCCCTGAGGATTTCCCTGGTCATTCTCGCCGGAGGAAGCAGCCTCTGGCCCTTCGTCCCCGACATCCTCAGGGAGGAACTCCGCTTTCCCCTCTCCGACCGGCAGACTTCGGAGCGGAGGATCCTTCTCCGGAGCGAACGGCCCTACGCGGTCATCTCCATGGGGCTGGCCCTTCTCCCGGCCCTGACGGCGAAGTTCGCCTCCGTCAGGGAGGCGCTCGCCTCCGAGCTTCCCGGCTTCCTGGAGAACGAGATTGGGCCCGTTCTCGTCCGCAGGTGTACCGCCGTTAAGGAACGCATTCTCGCCGAGACGGGGAACGAATTCTTCCGGAAGAAGCTGCGCCCCCTCCTCGAGGAGTTCAGGAGCACCGGGGGGTCCCTCGCATCCCTCCGCAGGCGGCTCGACGAACGGCTCGCCGCGGAGGCCCCCCTGATTCGGGAAAGCCTGGAGAAAAATTTGCCCGGGGTGCTTCCGGGCCTGGCGGAGGAAACCCGGGAGCTCACCGCCCGGTGGTTCGCCCGCCACGGCGTCACCCCTCCTCCGGGAAGAGCTTCCCTAAGTGCAGACAGCGGCCGGAAGGAAGATTCCATCTCCATTGAGATTTCGGGAATGGACGGCGTGGTGAACGTCCTCGCCGGGGTTCTCGGAAGCCTGGTCACCGCCGGGACAGCCCTGCTCTGCGGGGGGGCCGGTACGGCCCTCGTGGCAGCCGGACCCCTGGGGCTGGCAGTAGGCGGCGCTGCCGGGCTTGCCCTGTCGGTACTCATGGTGCGCTGGGGACGGGACAGGGTCAGGAAAATGGCGGAAGAGATTCCCCTCCCTCCGGCGGCAGCGGTTTTTCTCATGACGGAAGCGGGAATGGAGGAAGCGGAGAGGAATCTCGAGGAAGCCATGGCTGCCTGGCTCGATTCCAGGCTTGCCGCGACCAGAAACGAGCTTGAAGACCATGTCCGCGCCCTGGTGGCGGACGAACTGAAATCCCTGACGGAGATCGGGGGGCTGCGGCCTGCCCCCTGACCCGCCCCCCGAGGAGGAACCACCATGGAATGGACCGCCTTTCTCACCTATGTTCTCATCGCGTCCCACACCCCGGGGCCGAACATCATCTTCGCCATGAACACCGCCAGGATCCACGGCTTCGCCGGAGCCCTGCCCCTGGTGTCCGGCATGATCTCCGGGCTCGTGATCATCATGACGGGCTGCGCGGCCTTCAACCTGCTGCTCGTCCGGCTTCTGCCGGCAGTCCTCCCCTGGTTCAGGGCGGCTGGGGCGGTCTACATTCTCCGGCTCGCATGGAAGATCGCCTTCCCGAAATCCCGGGGAGGAGAAGAAGAGACCGTACCCTCGGCTCCGGGCTTCCGGCAGGGTTTCGTCCTCCAGTTCCTCAACCCGAAGGTGATCCTCTTCGGCCTGACGGCCCTCTCCGCCTTCGTCATTCCCTGGACGTCCTCGAAAGCCTGGCTCTTCGGGACCGGTCTCTTCCTCGCCCTGGCCTGCTCCAGCGGGGTCATCCTCTGGACCGCCCTCGGGGCGGCCCAGAAGCGGGTCATGTCCAGGCAGGGAAGGGCGGTCGACCTCGTCATGGGCGGCCTGCTCGCCTGGTGCGCCTTCTCCGTCTCCGGCCTCGGGAATGTCCTCTTCGGATAACGCGTTTTGGTGAGCGGCGCCTCCACCGAGCTTCATCATGAGCGACATTCCGCGCACGTTCTTCTTTGCCTTCATCGGAGCACCTCTTCCATAAATACAGAATTTTTCTTATTCCAGAAAAGAGTATTCCAGGGATAGCCCCTACCTTTCGAAATGTACTCTTTCACGATAAAAACAAAACGCTTCTTATGACAAAAGAAATTTGAATACCGATCAGGGGTTTTCGTTTCCCTTACGGCCTTTTTGCTCCGCCGGCGAACCTTTCCGGAGTTGTTCCGTTTGGGGATCCCGGAGGAACGCAATGGCACAAATACTCCTATTCGTGCTACTATATGGGCCGTCCAGGTTCATCTTCCGTAAAGGAGTGGGTTTCATGCAGCGGTTCCGCGCGTGCTTCCTGTACGTCTTCGTTTTTCTTTCCATCGCCTTCCCGGCCCAGGCCGGGAAGATCACCGTGACCGACAGCCTGGGGCGGGACGTCGCCGTGCCGGTGTCACCGGAGCGGATTATCGGCTCGGGTTCCGGGGCGCTCCGTCTGATCGTTTATCTCCAGGCCCAGGACAGGGTGGTCGCCGCAGACTCGGCGGAAGGGCGGGGGGGCGGCCTCGCCGTCCCGGCGTCGGTCCGGCCCTATTCTCTCGCCAACCCCCGCTTCCAGGATCTGCCCATATTCGGCGAGTTCCGGGGGATGGACAACCCCGAGCTGATCGCCGGACTCTCTCCCCTGCCCCAGGTGATCTTCAAGGTCTCCCCCCTCTCGGGCCCCCATCCGGACCAGCTCACCGCCAAGACTGGAATCCCCGCGGTAGGCCTGGAGTACGGCAACCTCACCGACAAAAAGGGCGACTTCTACGCCACCCTGCGCCTGATGGGGAAAATTCTCGGCACGGAGGAACGGGCGGAGGAGGTTATCGCCTTCTTCGAGGGACATCTGGCCGAACTCGCGGCCCGCACGGCGAACATCCCCGAAGAGAGGCGGCCTTCCTGCTACATCGGCGGCGTGTCCTCAAGGGGAGCCCACGGCTTCACCTCAACGGAGCCGGGATATCCCCCGTTCCTGTATACGGGGGCGAACAACGTGGCGGCGGCGCCGGGAGAAAAGACCTCAGCCGTCGTCCAGGTATCAAAGGAAAAGCTCCTCGAATGGGATCCGGACATACTCTTCGTGGACCTGAGCACCGCAGCGGCGGGGGAGCAGGCCAACTCCCTTCATCAGCTCCGGCACGACCCGGTCTTCTCCGCCCTGACCGCCGTGCGGGAGGGGCGGATATGGGGCGTGCTGCCCTACAACTCCTACACCATCAACTACGGGTCGGTGCTCGCCAACGGCTATTTCGTCGGCAAGGTCCTCTACCCCGAACGGTTCGAAGACGTGGACCCGGCGGCGAAGGCGGACGAGATCTTCACATTCCTGGTGGGAAAACCGGTCTTTTCGGTCATGAACGAGGGATTTTCGGGGCGGGCTTTCTCGAAGATCCTCCTTGAGGAGTAGCGCAGTGCATCTGGAAGGACATCATCTCTCCCCGAACTACGAACGGCACGTGGGACGCAAGAAACTCTTTCTTTTCGGGCTGGCGGCTGCCTGCCTGCTGACGGGAATTTTCTCCGTCTCCCGGGGGGCCGTCTCTATCCCGATCGCCGACGTGGTAAGCACTCTTCTCGGAGGCGGGGAGGGGAAGTGGCGCATCATCGTGCTGAACATACGCCTTCCCCAGACCCTTGCGGCCCTCCTTGCCGGCGGAGGGCTCTCCCTGGCGGGGACGGTGATGCAGTCGGCGCTCCGGAACCCCCTCGGTTCCCCCTTCACCCTCGGCCTGTCCAACGCCGCAGCCTTCGGCGCCGCCTTCTCCATCATCGTGCTGGGAACGGGCAGCATGCAGAGCAGCGCCGTGAACGCAGTCACCATCGTCAACCCGTGGCTGACCACCGGTGCGGCCTTCCTCGCGTCCCTCCTCTGCATGGGGGTGGTGCTCGTCATCTCCTCGGTCACCAGGGGCATGCCGGACGTGATGATCCTCGCCGGGGTAGCCCTCAGCTCCCTTTTTACTGCAGGGACCATGTTCCTGCAGTACTTCGCCGACGACAGCCAGATCGCCGCCACGGTCTTCTGGACCTTCGGGGACGTCTCCCGGGCCTCCTGGCGGGACATACCCCTCATGGGAGGGCTGCTGGCTGCCGCCTTTGTCCTGTTCTTCCTCCGCCGGTTCGACCTCAACGCCATCGACTGCGGCGACGAGACGGCCCTTTCGCTGGGGGTCTCCGCATCCCGGATCCGCATGGAGGCCATGGTGGTCACGTCCCTGCTGTCGGCGGTGATGGTGGCCCTCCTCGGCGTGATCGGCTTCGTGGGGCTGGTCTGTCCTCACATGCTCCGGCGCTTTCTCGGTTCTGACCACCGTTTTCTCATCCCCGGATCGGTGCTGATGGGAGGTCTGCTTCTGCTGGCGGCCGACACGGTCGCCCGGCTCGTTTTCGCGCCCCGGACCCTCCCTGTGTCGGTTTTTACGGCCTTTCTCGGGGCGCCGGTCTTCCTCGCCCTCATCGCCCGGAGGCGGCGGACATGATCCTCTCGGTGAACGGAATTTCCTTCGCCTACAGGGGTGTACCGGTGCTCGAGGACGTGACCTTCACCCTGGCGGAAGGAGAGATGGCGGCCCTTCTCGGCCCCAACGGCACGGGGAAGACGACCCTGCTGCGGACCATAGGCGGCATCCTCCGCCCGGCGGGGGGCACGGTGCTCATGGAGTCCAGAAACGCCGCGGCATGCCTTCCCCGGGAACGGGCAAAGTTCTTCGGCTACGTTCCCCAGCGGGGAGAACCGGTCAGGCTCACCGTCTTCGACGCCGTGCTGCTCGGCCGCCGGCCCCACCTGGGGTGGTCCGTGGAGCGGCAGGACATGGAAAAGGTGGAATCCGCCCTCGAAAGCCTCTCCCTTGAGCGGTTCGCCCTGCGTTACATCGACGAACTGAGCGGAGGGGAGTTCCAGAAGGTGCTCCTTGCCCGGGCCCTGGTGCAGGAACCCCGGGTGCTGCTCCTCGACGAACCCACCAGCAGCCTCGACCTGAAAAACCAGCTCGACATGCTGGCCACCCTCAGGAAGGTGGTCAAGGGACACGGCGTGGCTGCTCTGCTGAGCCTCCACGACCTGAACACCGCCTTCCGGTACGCCGACCGGCTGCTCTTCCTGAAGGACGGATGCATCCGGGGGGTGTTCCTTCCGTCGGAGGTCCCGGGGGAGATCATCGCCGATGTCTACGGCGTGCCCGTGGACATCGTCCGCCACAAAGGCGTTTCCCTGGTGGTGCCGTCGTGAAGGGGGGTCAGGGCAGGATCCGGACTTTTTTCAGCGACCTGCCGCAGTCCCGCAGTACCGTTGCGTCGCCGGCGATTCTTCCCAGAAGGACGCCGGGGGAGGCCATCCGGGGCTCGGTTCCCTCACTTGCCGGCGTGGGGCCGAAAAAGATGCACAGGGCGTTGCCCGCCGGCCAGAGAGCCACGTCGCCGATTTCGAAGACATCTCCGAGCTTGTCGGCGCCGGAGTCCACCTTTTCTTTCAGCGTGCCGTAGAATTCATCGCCCCAGCGGGACATGGAAATCTCCTGGGGCAGTGTTTTCTCAAGGTTTCGCGCGGCGTCACCGCCGCAGAGCTCCACTTGGAAGGTGTGCTTTCCCGTCTCAATGATCATGATATTTCAAGCCTCCTTTGATTTTCTCCGCCCTCATTCTATACCATGGCCGGATGCTGTATGCAGAAGAGGGATCCATGGTACAATTTGGGAAAACGGAACCGAAGGGAAAGTGGGAATAACCATGATGGAATCTCCTCTGGCTTTTCTCGCCGGAGAGAAAGGAACCTCCTCCGGCCCCGTCAGGCGAACTCTGGAGCTCGCTCTTTTCGACCTGGACGGAACCCTCATCGACAGCGAAGACAACCACTACGAAAGCGACAGGATCCTCCTCTCCCGGCGGGGCATTTCCTTCTCCAGGGAAGACAAGGCCGCTTACGTGGGGAAGGACATCCACGAGATGGTCCGGCGCATCAGGGCAAACTACGGCCTGGAGGACGACGTGCAGGCCCTGGTGGACGAGAAGAACGCTCTGTACCGGAAGATCGCTCTCTCGTCAAGCCGACTCTACCCGCCCATGAAACCCCTTCTCGAGGGGCTTGCCGGAAGAGGGCTTCCCATGGCGGTGGCCACGGGATCCAACAGCGCCATCGCCTCGGAAATCCTGGAGGTTCTGGGCGTCCGCTCCTTTTTCACCCACATCGTCTCTTCCTCGGAAGTCCGGCGGGGAAAACCCGCTCCGGACATTTTCCTCGAGGCTGCCCGAAGAATGAACACAAAACCGGAATCGGTCATCGTCTTCGAGGACACGAAATACGGCGTGGAGGCGGCCCTGAACGCCGGAATGACCTGCGTCGCCCTGCCCGCCCCAGGCGAGAGGACCGACGACCCTCTCTTCCGGAGAGCTTCCTACCTCGTTCCGGGAGGCCCTGACGCCCTGGTCACGGACGACTTTTTCCGGTGGCTCGACCCCCTTCTCTAACCGCCCGCTCTCCCCGGGAAACCTGCGGGGAGTTTTTTTCTCCCTTCCGGGGTCCGAGGACCCAGAATTATTGAGGACAAGAGCTTCTGCCTGGGGCATTTTTTTCCTGATATAATACAGGAATGGCTCGGAAAACGGTTTCCGGCCTCTTATACCGGAAGGAGAGCCTCCCCATGGCGGAAAGACCCCAGGCTCCGGCCTACAACATGGAAAAGGTCGTTCAGCTCGCCGGAGATCGGGTGTTTCTCCGAACCTTCCTCCAGACCATGGCTCCTGTTTCCTTCCTGCTGGTTATTCTTTTCGCCGTGATTTTCGGCGTTCTGCTTCCCCTCCTTGAAGAAAGCCACATGGCGGAAAAAAGGGACCTCTGCAGAAATCTGATCCTGGTGCAGCTCCATTACCTCGAAGCCCTGCACAGGGAGGAACTCGCAGGGAAGATCCCTCCGGGGGAGGCCAAGGCCCGGGCTCTCACCCGCATCCGCTCCCTCCGCTTCGGAGAAATGGAAAAGGACTACTTCTGGATCCTCGGGCCCGAAAGAACCCTCCTCATGCACCCCTACCGGCCCGATCTCGAGGGCGCGAACCCGGACACCACCGCCGGGCCGGACGGCGTTCTCCTCCGCAGGCTCTTCGACAGGATCGAAACCGCCGTCTCCTCCCCCGAACGGAGGGGAATAGTGGACTACCAGTGGCAATTCAAGGACGATCTGAACACCCTGACCCCGAAAACATCCTGCGTGGCCCTTTTCGAGCCGTGGAACTGGATCGTGGGGACGGGAGTCTACATCGACGATGCGAAAAAGAGCATGGCCGCATGGAAAATGCGCTTCGTGGCCGCGGGACTTCTTTCCATCGCTGCGGCGGGGGCGGTCTCTCTCTTCCTGAGCCTCAGGGCGGTCCTTCTCGGAAGAAAGGCAGCCCATGCCGCGCTCCTGGACCGGAGCCTGAAGGAAAAAACCCTGGAGCTTGCCCGGTCCGAGAACCAGCTCGCCCTCATTACCCAAATCTACCGGAACGCAGCCGAGGGGATCATGATCACCGACACCGAGGGGCGCATTCTCGAAGTCAACCGGGCCTTCACCGCCATCACAGGGTACGGTCCGGAAGAGATCATAGGCAAAACGCCGGACATGCTGAAGTCGGACAAGCACGGCCCCGATTTTTACCGGAAAATGTGGGACGCCCTCAGGAAAGACGGCCAGTGGTCGGGCGAGATATGGGACCGCCGGAAGAACGGCGAAGCCTTTCCCTCCCGGCTGAACATCTTCGCCTACGCCGGCGGCGAAGGGAAAGTAAGCCGCTACATCGGCGTCTACCAGGACCTGACCGAACTCCACCAAAGCCGGCACCTGCTGCTGCACGAGGTGAACCACGACGGGCTGACGGGCCTGCCCAACCGCTTCCTCTTCCATGACAGGCTCTCCCTCGCCTTCTCCAGGGCCAGGGAAAAACAACAGATCCTTTCGGTGATCATGATCGGCCTGGACCGGTTCGGGTCTGTAAACAAGACCCTGGGCTACCCCGTGGGAGACGGGCTGCTCCAGGAGGTGGGCAAAAGGCTCGCCGGGGCGGCCGCCGAACCGGGAGCCGTGGCCCGATTCGGCGGGGACGAATTCGTCGTTCTGCTCACCGGGGGAGACTCCTACTCTTCCTCTCTCCGGACGGTGGAGCGAATGTTCGCGATCCTCAGAAACCCCTTCTCCGTGGGGGGCCATTCCTACAGGATCACCGCCAGCGCCGGAGTCACCTTTTATCCCCGGGACGGGGAAACCCCCGAGGAACTCCTCCAGAACGCCTCCCTCTCCATGGAGCGGGCCAAGCGGGAAGGGGGGAACACCTGGAGGCTTTTCACCGAGGACCTCGACAGGAAAATCCAGCGCAGGATGCGCCTGGAGTCCGACCTCCGGCGGGGTTTCGACGCCGGGGAGTTCCACCTTTTCTACCAGCCCAAGATCAGCCTGGGAGAACGGAAAACCGTGGGGTTGGAGGCCCTGCTCCGCTGGACTTCGGCAGACGGGACCATGATCCCCCCCGACATCTTCATCCCCCTGGCGGAGGAAATCGGCGAAATCCGGGCCCTCGGCGCTTTTGCCCTCGAACAGGTCTGCCTCCGGTGGGTGGAGTGGGCCGCCCGGAAAATGGAAATCCCCGTGGCGGTGAACATCTCGGCGAAGCAGATCTCCTCGGAATCGTTCGTGACGGGTGTCCTGGAAATCGTGGAGCGGACGGGCATGAACCCCTACTTCCTCCAGCTCGAGATCACCGAGTCCGCCTTCATGGAGAACCCGGACCACGCCCGGGAAGTTATGGCGAAACTGGGAGAGAAGGGCATCCGCTTCTCCCTGGACGACTTCGGCACCGGGTTTTCCTCCCTTTCACAACTCCGCATGCTGCCCATATCGGAACTCAAGATCGACCGGTCCTTCATGCTGGACATGGAAAACGAAAAAACCCGGGGTGTGGTCTCCACAATGATCCACCTCGCGGCAAACCTGCGGATGGAGGTGACCTTCGAGGGGGTCGAGACCATGGAGCAGCTCAAAAAGCTGAGAAGACTCATTCCTGAGGGGATGGCGGCCTCCATCCAGGGCTACATCTTCTCCCGTCCCCTGCCGCCGGAGCGGATCCCCCAGTTCGTCGTCTCGGAACTTCCGGATGTTTTCTGAAAACAGGGAAATTTCCCTCCCTCATTGCGCTCCGGCAAAAAAGGCTTATCATGATGTATGTTATTTCACAACCGGTCCGGAAAATCCGGCCAAGGAGGGTCCTTCGTGTTCCCCTGCATTCGGCGCCATCGCTCATACCGTCAGATAGCCGTCGCCGCGTTCCTCGCGGCGGCGTTTTGCTTGCTTCCCGCGTCCCCCGGGGCATCGGAGACGCCCCCGGGGGACGCCGTTCAGTCCGGCCCTGCGGCAGTCCTCCACTTCTCCTTCGACGATGTAAAGCAAAAGGCCGAAGAACTGGCATCCCGGCCCTTCGAGAACCCGGAGGGGCAGGTTCCCGATTTTCTGCTGAACATCAGCTACGACCAGTGGCGGAAAATCCGCTTCCGTCCCTCCGAATCCCTGTGGAGGGCGGAAGGCCTGCCTTTCGAGGTGCAGTTCTTCCACCCCGGGCTTTTCTACAACAGGTTGGTCACGATCAACATCATTGAAAACGGACGGTCGGAGAAGCTCCCCTTCTCCTCTTCGGCCTTCGACTACGGCGACAACGAATTCGCTTCGAAAGTGGCATCAACGCCCCTCGACTTCGCCGGTTTCCGGATTCACTGCAACCTCAATTCCGGGAATTACAAGGACGAGGCGGTGGTCTTCCTGGGGGCCAGCTACTTCCGTGCCGTGGCCCGGGACGTGCAGTACGGTCTTTCCGCCCGGGGGCTCGCCGTCGACACGGCCCTCCAGTCGGGGGAGGAGTTCCCCTACTTCCGCGAGTTCTGGATCGAGAAGCCCGCCCCGGAGAGCACCCTCATCAGGATCTACGCACTCCTGGACAGTCCCGGCCTCACCGGCGCCTACGCCTTCACCGTCATTCCAGGGAAGGAGACCGTCATGGACGCCGAGAGCACCCTTTTTCTGCGGAAGGACCTGCAGAAGCTCGGCATCGCCCCCCTGACGAGTATGTTCCTTTACGGGGAGACGGAAAACGGCCGGCAGGGGGATTATCGCCCCGAAGTCCACGATTCCGACGGTCTCCTGATGCACACCGAGTCCGGCGAGTGGATCTGGCGTCCCCTGGCAAACCCCTCCCGCCTTGCCGTTATCCTCTACCCCCAGGTCAATCCTGCCGGCTTCGGCCTGATGCAGCGCGACGGGACCTTCGACCACTACCAGGACCTGGAGGCACGATACGAGAAGCGCCCCTCCCTCTGGATCGAACCCCGGGGTTCATGGGGACCGGGAAGGGTGGAGCTGGTGGAAATTCCCTCGGAACTGGAGATTCACGACAACATGGTGGCGTACTGGGTTCCCGATAAAATTGAAGAGACGGGCGCAGACGGTCTGCCGATAAATGACGTGCGGAAATACCCCGGCGAGATGTCCTTCGCGTACCGGATGCGATGGATGCACCCCTCGGAAACCGTCCACCCCCTCGGCAGGGCCGCGGCGAGCAGAATGGCCGCCGGGAACCAGGAAGGGACGGTGCGCTTCGTCCTGGACTTCGAGGGCGGGCAGCTGGCCGACCTTCCCGGGGACTCGGGACTGACGAGCGTGGTCACCGTGGGTGAAGGGGGCCGTCTTCTCGAGAAGCAGTTGCTGAAAAACGAGGTCACCGGGGGATGGCGCCTCGTCCTGCACATTGCCGTCGACCCGAAGGGCAAACTCAAGACCATTTTCCCGACCCAGGCGGCAAGGCCCTACATCCGGATCACCGCCCTTCTCAAAAAGGGAGAGAACCTCCCCGATCCCCTTACGGAGACGTGGACCTATGACCTCCATCCCTGAGACCGGAATGAATAGGCCCGCCGGATCCCACGACGAGTGGCGCTACTCCAGGGACCGGGTTCTCCTCTACGTCCGTGCCCTTGACCTGCCTCCCTTTCGAGGGCTCGACCTGGCCGTGGAGAGCCTCAAGGCAACCGGCCCCGCGTCCACCTCGGAGGCCGTGAAAAAACTCCGGGAACTCCTGGCGGAAAACGGCCTCGACAGGGGAATCCTCGACGAGGAAGGGAAGCACATCTCCTCGATGCCTTCCCTGAACAGGGGAGTCATGGTGGCGGAGCCCCTCGACCGGGTTCCATGGAAATCAGCCCTTGGCCGCTTCCTCCGCCGGTGGAGGCGGAATCTTTTCGGCCCCTGGGAGACAAACGGCCATGCATGACACCGGGATGCCCAACCCTTCGTGGAACCGCGCCGCCAGTTGGCGGCGCATTCTGCTCATCGTCCTGGTCATCCTTCCCACGATCGCAGCCGCCCGCACCATGGCCGCGCTGCTGCCCTTCCGGGGCGGCACGGCCATGGAGTTCCTCCTCGTGGCGGTGTTCGCCGTCCTTTTCGCCTGGATTTCCGTGGGATTCTGGACGGCCTCCATGGGCTTCTTTCTCCTCCTGGGGAAAAACAACCGTTTCTCCGTTTCCCGGGCCTGCGAGCATATGGACTGGTCCATCGCCGACAGAACAGCTCGGACCGCCGTCCTCATACCGATCTACAACGAGGATGTAAAACGTGTGATGGCGGGGCTCCGCACCGTGTTCACCTCCCTGGGGAAAACCGGCTCCTCAGACCTGTTCGACGTCTTTCTGCTGAGCGACACCACCGACCCGGACATCTGGGTTGAGGAGGAAGAAGCCTGGCGGCGATTCTGCCGGGAGGAGAACGCCTCAGGGCGGGTTTTCTACCGGAGGCGTTCCAGCAACTCACGGCGAAAGAGCGGCAACGTGGCCGACTTCTGTCGCCGGTGGGGGAAAAACTACCGCTACATGATCGTCTTCGACGCCGACAGCATCATGGCCGGCACAACTCTGGTCCGCATGGTGCAGTGCATGGAGGCCCGGCCGGACATCGGCATCCTCCAGACGCCTCCCGCCGGAGTGAACCGGGAGACCCTCATCGCCAGGGCCCAGCAGTTCGCAAACCATGTCTACGGCCCGATGTTCGCCGCAGGCCTCCATTTCTGGCAGCTCGGAGACGCCCAGTACTGGGGACACAACGCCATCATCAGGACGGAACCCTTCATGAAGTACTGCCAGGTACCCCGCCTTCCGGGAAAAGGCCCCCTGGCGGGGGACATCCTCAGCCATGACTTCGTGGAGGCCGCCCTCATGCGGCGGGCGGGCTACGGCGTCTGGCTGGCCTACGACCTCGGGGGAAGCTGGGAGGAAACCCCGCCCACCCTGCTGGACGAACTGAAGCGCGACCGGCGCTGGTGCCAGGGGAACCTCCAGCACATGCGCCTTCTCTTCACCAGGGGGTTCTTTCCCACCCACAGGGCCCTGTTTCTTAACGGCATTCTCTCCTACGGGTCCGCCCTCCTGTGGCTTGCCTTCCTGCTGCTGAGCTCCGCCCAGGCCGTTGCTGAAGTTTTCTTCGAGCCGGTGTACTTTCCCGGGACGAAGACCCTCTTCCCCCAGTGGCCCGTGTGGCACCCCCACTGGGCGCTCACCCTACTCGGCTCCACGGCGGTGCTCCTCTTCCTCCCCAAGCTCTTCAGCATGGTCCTCATCCTCCTGAGGGACCCATCGGCACGGGCTTTCGGCGGCAGGACAAACCTTGTTTCGGGCATCCTGCTCGAGGTGGGGCTTTCCACCCTTCTCGCCCCGGTGCGGATGATCTTCCACAGTCTCTTCGTCACCGCCACACTGCTAGGAAAAAGCGTGGGGTGGGGCAGCCAGTCCCGGGACGACCGGGGAACATCCTGGAGCGAGGCACTTTCCGCCCACTGGTGGGGAACCCTCTTCGGCGCTGCCTGGGGCGGCCTGGTCTACCTGGCCAACCCGTCCTTCTTCCCGTGGATTTCCCCCATCGTCGTCTCTCTGGTTCTCTCGGCGCCCCTCTCGGTCTTCACGAGCCGTGCGTCCCTGGGGAGGGCTTTCCGGAACTCCGGCCTGCTCCTGATCCCGGAGGAAGTGGAACTCCCCGCCGAACTCGCCGACCTCGAGGAAAACCTCCGGCGTCCCGAACCCTATACGCCCTTCCCCTTCTCCCGGAAACAGGGATTTCTCCGTGCGGTGGTGGACCCTCTTGTCCACGCCCTCCACACATCTCTCCTGCTGCGCTACAAAAAGAAAGCCCCCGCCCGGGAGAACGCCATGGAAGGGCTGGTGGAAAAAGCCATCGCGAAAGGCCCGGGCAGTCTCACCCAACGGGAGAAGATAGAGCTTCTGAAGGACCCCCGCCGCCTGGCGGAACTCCACCGCCGGGTATGGGAACTGGAAGACCGGGACGCGGCCGCCCTCTGGGGACTGGTCGTGCTCCCGCCGGCCGGGGATAGGAATTCCCCCTTCCTTGCAGGACGGAAGGAATGCCCGTATGATGTCTCATAGGCTTCATAAACACAAGACCGAACCGCCAGGAGGTTTTCCCGGTGTATCCAGAGAAGACGTTTCCCGGAAGGGGCCTTCCGTCCCGACGCCCCTCCTTTCATTTCCGCTCCCTCGCTGCATCCCCCTTTTCCCGGAGGCTGCCGTGACCTGTCCGGGCGACCGCACCGCACCCTGTTCCGAAGAGCCCGCCCCCGGGCAGTGGGCTGCCGGGGACAGGGTCCTTCTTTATATCCGGGGGCTCGGCATCCAACCTGCCAGGGGTCTCTCCCTCGCCGCGCGGAGCCTTGAGGAAGCCCCGTCATCCCCTGAAGAAGCCATGGACGCCCTTGAGCGGCTGCTCCGGGAAGAAGGATTTTCACCCGACATCATGGATCGGGGAGGACGGCGCATCTCCTCCTTTCCTCCGCTGAACCGGGCCGTCATGGTGGCGGAGGAAATGGACCGCCTGCCCTGGAGGACGTCCCTCGTCCGTTTTCTTCGGCGGTGGAGCCGGGAACTCTTCGGAGGGAAAACCAATGGCTGACGGCGGACCCGTTCCGGCCTGGAGGCGCACCGGCAGCAGGCGGCGCCTGCTGCTCCTCCTGATCGTCCTCATCCCGACCATCATCTCCAGCAACACCATGGCCCGGCTCCTGCCCGACCGAGGAAGCATCCTGCTGGACACATTCCTCGTGGCGGTGTTCACCACCCTGTTTGCCTGGATTTCCGTGGGCTTCTGGACTTCCATCGCGGGGCTGGTCATCCTGCTGACGAAAAAGGACTCCTACCGGGTCTCCCGGGCCTGCGACGGTCTCGACTTCACCATCGCCGACAAAGCGGCACGAACGGCCATCCTCATCCCCATCTACAACGAAGATGTAAAGCGGGTCGTCGCGGGATTGCGGACGACCTACGCGTCCGTCCGGGCGACGGGCTCCCTGGACCGGTTCGACTTCTTCCTGCTCAGCGATACCACCGATCCCGACGTCTGGGTGGAGGAGGAAGAAGCCTGGTACAGGTTCTGTTCGGAGGAAAACGCCTTCGGACGGGTCTTCTACCGGAAGCGGACCAGCAACACCAAGCGGAAAAGCGGCAACGTGGCCGACTTCTGCCGCCGGTGGGGCAAAAGCTACCGGTACATGGCCGTCTTCGACGCCGACAGCATCATGAGCGGCGAAACTCTGGTGCGGCTGGTGCAGATCATGGAGGCTCGGCCGGACATCGGCATCCTCCAGACGCCTCCCAAGGCGGTGAACCGGGAAACGCTCATCGCCCGGGTGCAGCAGTTCGCCAACCACGTCTACGGCCCCCTGCTGGCTGCGGGTCTCCATTTCTGGCAGCTAGGCGATGCCCAGTACTGCGGCCACAACGCCCTAATCAGGGTGGACCCCTTCATAAAGCACTGCGAGCTTCCCCGCCTTCCCGGCAAAGGTCCGCTGAGCGGGGACATCCTCAGCCACGACTACGTGGAGTCGGCCCTCATGTGCCGGTCAGGGTACGGAATCTGGCTCACCTACGACCTCAAGGGGACATGGGAGGAAACGCCCCCCACCCTCATCGACGAGCTCAAGCGGGACCGCCGGTGGTGCCAGGGCAACCTCCAGCACACCCGCCTGCTCTTCACCCGGGGCTTCTTCCCCGCTCACCGGGCGCTGTTCATCAACGGAATCCTCTCCTACGGCTCGGCCCTTCTCTGGCTGTCCTTCCTGACGGTCAACTCCGCCCAGGCCATTTCGGAAGTCCTCTTCGAACCGGTGTACATGCCCATACTGCGAAAATTCCTCCCCGAGCTTCCCGTATGGCGTCCCCACTGGGCCATCTCGCTGCTGGGCTCCACCACCCTGCTCCTCTTCCTCCCGAAGTTTCTCAGCGCTTTACCCATTCTCCTCGCCGATTTCAGGGCCAGGCTCTACGGTGGGAAGTTACGTCTTTTCCTGAGCATCCTCCTCGAGGTGGTTTTGTCCATAATTCTCACCCCCATCAGGATGGTCTTCCACAGCCTCTTCGTAGTGTCCACCCTCCTGGGAAAAAGCGTGGGGTGGGGAACCCAGTCCCGGGACGATCGGGGAACCACCTGGAGGGAAGCCCTCCGGGCCCACTGGTGGGGCACCCTCCTCGGCATCGGCTGGGGCACGGTGGTCTACCGGATCACTCCGTCCTTCTTCTGGTGGATCTCCCCCGTCATCTTCTCCCTGGTCCTCTCCGTCCCCATCTCCGTCGTCACAGGACGGGCCGCCGTGGGACGGCTGTTCCGGAGATCAGGGCTCTTCCTCATCCCCGAGGAGGTGGAGCTGCCCCCCGAACTGCAGGTCCTGGAGGAGAATCTCCTGCGCCCGGAACCCTACTTCCCGTTCTTTTTCGACCGGAAAAAAGGTTTTCTCCGGGCGGTGGTGGACCCCCTGGTCCACAGTCTCCACACATCCCTGCTGCTCCGATTCCGGCGGGGAGCTCCTTCCCGTGAACGGGCCCGGGACAGGATCGTGGAAAAGGCGCTGGCCTCGGGGCCTGACGCCCTGAACCGGAAGGAAAAGACGGCCCTCCTCAGGGCCCCGCACCACCTGCGGGAACTCCACAGGAAGGTGTGGCGCCTCGGCGACGAAAAGGACGCCGCTCGATGGGGCCTGGTTCCTCCCGAAAAGAAAGAGAAAAAGCGAGGGTCGGATTCTTCGCTTCGCTCCTCAGGATAACAGAACAGGAATATGACATGCTTACAACGGCAGATGACGGTATGTCATTCTGAGCGCGGCGATTGCGTCCCCGAGGGGGAAGGATCCCGGTTTCCCCTTCGGCCGTCGGAAAATATACCTGTCTCCCTTTCGCTGATCACCATCCGCCCCAGGCAGTCGCCGCAGGTCCCGCTGCTCTCCGGTCCTCTTCAAAACCGCACGGAAACGAGAACGCCCCTCGTTTCATGGCGAATACATCCTCCCGCTCTCTTCCGGCTGCCGGGCATAACATATTACAACAATATGGAGTTTCCGATATATAGCCTTCCGTAAGCCTAAATCCGCACCTCAGCGGGGAGCGTCACCGGTGCCTGCGGATTTAGGGTAAGTAAAGACGGCTAACATTCCGGTTCGGTAGAACAGCGGTACCGGTTCCTGACCTTCCGTCTAAAATAATGATTAAACTCATGGGTCGTTTTGTTCATCTTCCGCCGGCCGGACTGTCGGCTTTTCTTTCGGCGGCGGGACAACGAAAGGAGGCGAATTTTCATGGAAGATACACCGCACCGTTTCAGCTTTCCTCCCCCGGCCCTGTTTTCAGCCCTTGCCGTCCTCTCTGCGGCATTTCTTTCCCTTCCCGCGGAGGCAGCCCCCGTCTTTTCTTCAGGGAGCGCGGCCGTCATTTCCATTCCGGCGGCTTTTTCCGCTCCTTACTCTCTCCCCGGCTCCGCTGAGGACGACGGGTTTTCTTTCGCCGAAGTCCTGGCGGAAGCGGATAACGGAGACCCGGAGATGGAGTTTCTTGCCGGCCTGGGTTTCGACAGGGGTGACAGGGGGTATTCCGAGGACCCGTTCCAGGCGGCCTACTGGTACGAGAGAAGCGCCGCCGGAGGAAACCCCATGGCCCAGGCCATGCTGGCGTACCATTACCACACCGGGTACGGCCGCGGGGTCGATAAACGGCGAGCCCTCGTCCTCTGGAGAGACGCCCTTCCGGGACTTGTGCTGGAATACGAAAAAGGGAACGTCCACGCGTCCCTCATTCTCGACCTCTTTTATTACAGAGACCGGGACAGGTGGCACCCCCGGGGCCCCGCGTACCGTCACCCCCTTCCCCCCAGGAGGTACTACCACGACTCCCTACGGAGGATGCCTTTCCCTCCCCGGCGTTATTGGTCCGATGACCGGAGAATGCCTCCGCGTCACAGGTGGAATCCCCCCGGACACCACCACGGCCATCCCCCAGTACATTACGGCCCGCAGAAGGGCGGCCCCGGCCATCCGCCGCAGTACGCCCCTCCCCCGAAAGGCCACGGCGGTCCGGGGAAGGGCAATCCGAAAGCTCCGCCCCCCAAACACGGGCATCCGCAAAAACACGGAAAGAAGTAATAGCGCGGGGCTCCGAAGAGCCCAAGAAGAGCCCCCGAACAGCATCGGGGGCTCTTCACCTTGGGATATAATAGTTCTGTCTGTCACACGCCGGGGCACTTTGAGGTCTCCGGAAGCGGAATCCTCCACCCCGCCAGGAATGACAGGAATATAACGACAATATAACGACATTGGAGGCCCTGTTATGACCTTCTCCCGCCCCGGAGGCGAATGGCTGCTCTTTCACAAGGATCTTCTGCTCGTCAAATCGAAAACCCCGCTCTCCCTTCCGTCGTCGGAGGACGAACCCCTCTTCCGGGACCGTTTGACGGTCACCGGCGTTCTTCCCCCAACAAGGGGAAGCTTTTCTTGGGGCGAATACCCCGGGGACGAGGTACCGCCCCCGGGGTATGAAACGGTGGGCCTGCGGGAACTGTGGGCCCTCGGGGGAAAAGCCCTGTTCCACGCGGCGGGCACGGCCTTCCAGATGATGGACTGGAAGCGGAACAGCCGGTTCTGCCCACGGTGCGGCGCACCCATGAATCTTGCGGACAGCGACAGGGCCTACGGCTGCCCGGAATGCGGCTACATGGCCTATCCCATTATCAGCCCCGCGGTCATCGTGGCGGTGACCAGGGACGAGAGGCTCCTCCTGGCCCGGAGCCCCCACTTTCCGAAGGGACGGTACAGCGTCCTCGCCGGGTTTGTGGAACCGGGGGAGAGCCTCGAGGAGACCGTGGAGAGGGAAATTTTCGAGGAAGTGGGTATCCGGGTAAAGAACATCGCCTATTTCGGAAGCCAGCCCTGGCCCTTCCCCCACTCCCTCATGCTTGGCTTCACGGCCGAATGGTCCGGGGGGGAGCTGACCCCTGACGGGAAGGAAATCGAGGATGCCGGGTGGTTCACTCCCGGGACCATGCCGGAAATCCCCCCGTCCATCAGCATATCCAGAAGGCTCATCGAGCACTGGCTCGCCGGAAGGAAGGAATAGAGCACTCCAGGGAGGTGGACCTATGCAGGATCGGTCCTCCCGCTGGTGATTCTGTTCGCCCCAGGGACGGGGGCGGACGGCACACCGGAGGTACGGGGAGTGACGAGGAGCAGGGTGCGGCTTTCTCTTTTCAGCGATTCGGAGATGGACTTCCAGCTCCTCCGCAGCCCGGGCGCGGACGGCAGCGGCGGAGGAGATGTTCTTCTCCGTGGGCAGGGCTGCCCTCGACCGGCTGGACGAACAGTTCAGGTAGACAGAGAAAGGGCGGGCCCGGAAAGACATCTCCCCGACCCGCCCTTTTTCGGCCGTCTCTCGGCTCTCAGCGTGGATCAGGCGCCGATAATCCTGTTCCCCGTCATGTTCTTCAGCACGAAGAGGGTGCTGAGACAGGCCTGGTATGTCGTCTTCGGGTTCGTGGGGACCGGCGTGTTTTCGAAGAGGACCGTCACTTTTCCCGTGGCTCCTTCCCAGCGGATCTCGTGGGTGTTGTACTCCACCGTCGGGTCGGCGTAGATTCTGATGATCGTCCTGTCGAAGCCGATCCCGGCGATGCTCAGGGCCGCGCCGATGTTGATGCTCTGGGGGTACTTCTTCATGCACTCCCTGGCGGGGCCCTCGAAAAGAAGCAGGGGCTCCTTCAGGTTCTCCAGGTCCACCCCCAGCTCGTCCACGGCGGGAATGCCCTTCCACGTGGTGGAGTATTTCCTGGTGGTCATGGTCACCTTCTCCACACCGCCGATCAGGGCGGTCTGCAGAGCGTCCAGGGCGCCGATGCCTCCCGAGGGGATGTGGAGCCTGCTGCCGCCCTTTTCCGCCGCCGCCGTCATGGTCTCCATAAGACCGGGTTCCACGAAGGCCCCGAGGCTCAGAGGGATGAAATCCACTCCCCTCTCCAGGATTTCCGGCCCCATGGCCACTACGACGTCATGGGCGGACGCTTCCACCACCACGTCGGGCGAAAACGTGAGAAGATCTTCGAGGCTGGTGACCCAGGGGATCTTTCTCGACTCGAGGTGCTCTCTTCCCCTGGATTCCGGAGAACGGAGACAGACCGCCACCGGCTCACACCCGGGCACCACCCCGTCGGCGAGGTGATCAAGGACAAACCGTCCGATGGTTCCGCAGCCAAGGATGGCCACGCGCAGTTTTTTCAACGCTCCTCCTCCTCTCTATTTCTTCGGCGAAACGTCGATTCCCTTTTCGGCATAGAACTTCACGGCGCCGGGGTGGAAGGGCAGGGAGGCGATCTTCGACACGTTCTCCAGGGTGATGTAGCTTCCCACCGCATGGATGCTCTTCAGAAAATCGGTGTTCTCGAAAATGGTTTTCGTCATGTCGTAGACATCCTGCTCGGGAAGGTCCCCCCGGCCGGACAGGGTGATCCACACGGCGAAGGTGGTGACATCCTTGTCAAGGGACTTGTAGGCCTCTTTGGGTATTTCCGCCGGGACGAAATGGCCGAATTTCCCGGTGAACTTTTCAATCTCTTCTTTCGAAAGCTCGATGAACTTCACTTCGTGGCTCGTTTCAAGGTCCACCACCCAGGGAGCGGGAGCGGCGGTGTTCACGATGGCCGCGTCGATGGAACCGTCACGGAAGGCGTTGGTGGTCTCGGCAAAGGAGAGGTACTGGGGCTGGATGTCGTTCAGCGTCATTCCCATGGTCTCCAGGATGATCTGGTTCGTGGCGAGGATGCCGCTTCCGGGAGAGCCCACGGAGATCCTCTTGCCCTTCAGGTCCGCGAAGGTGTTGATGGGGGAATCCTTCAGCGTGACGATCTGGATCACGTTGGGGTACAGGGGAGCGATTGCAACCATGTCCACCGGCGCCTTGAACTGGGCCTTCCCCGCCAGGGCGTTCTGCATGACGTCCACCTGCATGACGGCGAGTTCCACCCGGTTGCTGTCGAGGAGCTTGACGTTCTCCACAGAACCCGCCGTCACCTCGGCCACGGAGTTCACGCCGAGCTGTTTGCCGAACAGATCGGCGATTCCCGCGGCCATGATGTAAAACGTTCCCGCCGTACCGGCTCCCGCGATGGAAATCTGCTTCAGCTCAAGGGCCGAAGCCGTCAGAGGCGCCCCGAAACACATCATGAGCGCCGCCGCAAGGGTGATTCCTTTCCATACCTTTCCTTTCATTTTCTCTTCCTCCTTTGAATGGTGTGCTTTCTCTTTCACTGCTCTCCGAAAGGACGCTGCTCCGAGTGTCGGTTCTTCAGCTTCTTCCGGAATACCCATACTGCGAAAGCAAGAAGAATACCCGCGATATTGCTCGGCCACCCCGGCAGGATAAGCAGAATGCCTGCGGTGCAGAGGATCGCCCGGTCCGGAAGGGAAACCTTCAGGAAAAACCAGCCCGACAGCCCTGCCCCGAGGATCACGGCCCCGAGCAGCCCGCTCGCCGCCGCGGAGAGAACGGACACGATATCTCCAAGACCCACCAGCGACGGGTGAAACACAAACATGTAGGGCACCAGGAAGGCCGGAAGGGCCAGGAGAAGGGCGTTCTTCGACGTCTTCCAGAAATCCGCCTCCGCTATGCAGGAGGCAGCGTACACGGCCAGCCCCACCGGCGGTGTGATCATGGACATGCAGCCGAAATAGAAGACGAAGAGATGGGCCGCCAGCGGCTCCACTCCCAGCCTCACCAGGGTGGGCGCCCCGAGGACCGCCAGGATGAGGTACGCGGGGGTTGTCGGGAGCCCCATGCCCAGCAGCAGGCTGGCGAGCATGATCATGATGAGTACGAGGATCAGGCTGTTTCCCCCCACAGCGAGAACGAGGCTCGAAAACTTCATGCCCAGCCCGGTCAGGTTCATGACCGCCACGATGATCCCGGCGCATGCCGTGGAGGCTATGACCACCAGGGAGACCCTGGCGCCGCTCTCGAAAGCGGCGATGATGTCCCGCCAGCCCATCCGCTTCTTGAAAAAACCCACCAGGACCGTGGCGAGAAGAGAGTAGACCGCCGCCTTCATGACGGAGTACTGGGCGATGATCATAAAGTAGATCAACACGAGGAGGGGAATGAAAAAGATGCCCTGGTCCCGGAGAATGGCCTTCATGGGAGGAAGGGAATCCCGGGCCGTCCCCGAGAGGCCGAGGATCTTCGCCCTGCAGTGGACCATGGTGAAGACCGTGCCGTAGAAAATCAGGGCGGGGATGAGGGCGCCCAGGGCCACCTTGTAGTAGGGAATGGCCAGAATCTCCGCCATGATGAAGGCCGCCGCGCCCATGAGGGGAGGCATGATCTGCCCTCCCGTGGACGCCACCGCCTCCACCGCCGCCGCGAATTCCGGCCTGTAGCCGATGGAGCGCATGAGGGGGATGGTCACCGCTCCCGTGCCCGCCACGTTGGCCACGGCGCTGCCCGAAACGGAACCGAAGAGGCTGCTCGCCACCACGGCGGCCTTCGCCGGGCCCCCGGCGCTTCCGCCTACGGATTTCACCGCAAAGTCGATGTAGAACCGCCCCGCCCCGGTGACCTCAAGGAACGCCCCGAAGAGGACGAAGATAAAGACGTAGTTCGCCGACACACCGAGGGGCGTGCCGAAGATGCCCTCGGTGCTCAGGGAGATCTGGTAGACGATCCGGGTCAGGTCGTACCCCCTGTGCCGGAGCATCCCCGGCAGATAGGGGCCGGCAACGGCGTAGAGAAGGAACACCACGGCGATCCCGGGAAGGACGTTCCCCACAGAACGCCGGGCGAAATCCAGGACGAGTACGATAAGCACCGTCCCCACCACAAGGTCCGGAGTGTCGGGCTCTCCGAACCGGAGGATCATGGCCTGGAAATTGAGAATGAAATGCCCCAGGCAAAAAAGGGAGGCCGCCGCAGCAATCAGCGGGAATATCTTTTCCCGCTTCAGGGAGGCTCCTCCGACCACGGTCAGGTAACAGATGAGAAATCCGAAGGTAAGATGGATGCTCCGCTGCCAGAGGGCGGTCAGCACCCCGAAAAACGCCGTGTAGACGTGAAAAATTCCCATGGCTGCTGAAACGGCAGTAATCAAAAGGTTCATTTTTCTTTCAGGAAAACAATCCAAAATTCAAGCCTCCCCGATCAGCAACATTTCCTTCTTCCCCTGCACGAGACAATTTTTTCTCCGTCTGCTCCAAAACCTCTCAGATCATTTTCCAGTCCCTCCTTCTTTCGCCGGACCGTCCTGGAGGGCCATGATGAACCTCTGGGCCTTCTCTATCTCGTCGATATGCCGGGCAATCTGAAGGGCGGCATCGTCGGGAGACCGCCTCCGCAGAGCCTGGAGCACTCTTTTGTGTCCCTCGAGAGCTTTCTTCCGCCCTTGGGGAAAGGTGATGGTGGTGGAACGGCCTATCTGAAGATGAGAATCCACCTCCTGGAGAAGGTGAAGAAGCACGGGATTTCCCGCAGCTTTCGCGAGACTGTAATGAAAATCGAGGTCGGACTGGACCACCCGGTCCGGGTCGAGGTCGGCGTCCGCCCCTTCGAGAACGGACAGGGCAGACTCCATCCGCTCCAGGTCCTCTTCCGAGGCCCTTTCGGCGGCAAGGCGGGCCAGGCTGCTCTCCAGCACTTTCCTCGCCTCCATGAAGTGCCCCAGGGCGCTGGAGGAAGGGTCGGCCATATCGGGAAAGGGGGTATAGTGTTTTTTAAGGAAAGTACCCTTTCCTTGGATGATTTCCACCACTCCCTCCTGACGGAGAACCGAAAGGGCTTCCCGGACGCAGGTCCTGCTCACCTTGAAGATCCTCATCAGCTCCTGCTCCGTGGGAATTTTGTCCCCCGGCTGAAGAGAATCCGCCTCGATGAGCACCTTTATCTCGTCAATAAGCAGTTCCGTGAGCTTCTTTGCCCTCAGGGGCAACGGCATGGGCGTATCCCCCCTCCTTTTTGTCGTTTCATCCTATCATACGATGATTTTGTTTTCAATTGTACCGCGGAAAAATGTTACGAGACAGTGATATTGTCACCCCCGGAACGGGACACCCGCCCGGATCGGCCACCCTGCTTCCATCCCCCAACTTTTTACACCTCCGATACACTTCCTTGCTGCATCCGTAACGCTCCCTCCGGATAATGGCGTCAAATACTTTAAGGAGGGAAAACATATGAAGCGATCATTGCGGAACAAAACTGGACTGGCGCTCCTTGTCCTGCTGATGCTGGCATCGGTTGTCTGGGCGGCAGGGACGGGCAACGACTGGAGCGGCCCGAAAGCAAAATACGTATTTCTGTTCATCGGCGACGGTTTGGGGCTCCAGCAGGTCAACGCGGCGGAGGTCTACAACGGGTCCGTCAACAGTACGGGCGGCGAGCCCGCGATCAAAAAGCTGGCCCTGAGCGGCCTTCCGGTGCAGGGGATGATCACCACCTACTCCACCAACTCCTTCATCACCGACTCGGCCCCCGCGGCAACGTCCCTCGCCACGGGCTACAAGACGGAGAACGGCGTCATCGGCATGGACCCGGCTAAGAAGCGGAAGTTCACCACCGTCGCCCAGATGGCTCACGCCAAGGGAATGAAAGTAGGCATCCTCACCTCCGTGTCGCTGAACCACGCCACCCCCGCGGCCTTTTACGCCTCCGTCCCGTCCCGGAACGACTACTACGGCATCGGCAAACAGCTCATCGACAGCGGTTTCGACTTCTTCGCCGGGGGCGGCCTGCACCAGAACACCGGCAAGGACAAGGACAGCAAAGATCTGTACGAGATCGCGAAAGAGAAGGGCTACCAGGTCCTCCGCACCCGGGAAGACATCCTCTCGGCTCAGCCCGGCACGAAGATCATAGCGGTAAACCCAGTCCTCGACGGCAGCAACGCCATGCCCTACGACATGGACCGGACGGAAAAGGAACTCTCCCTCGCCGAGTTTACCCGCAAGGGCATCGAACTGCTCAATAACCCGAACGGGTTCTTCATGATGGTCGAGGGAGGCAAGATCGACTGGGCCTGCCACGCGAACGACGCAGCGGCAGCCATCGGCGACACCTTCGCCTTCGACGCGGCCGTGAAGGAAGCTCTGACCTTCGCGGAGAAACACCCCGACGAGACGCTGATCATCGTCGTGGGAGACCACGAGACCGGCGGCATGAGTATCGGCTTCGCCGGCACCGAGTACGAGACATTCTTCGAGAAGATCGCCCACCAGAAAGAGTCCTACGAGGCCTTCGACAAGAAAATAGCCGCCTTCCGCAAAGGAAGCGAAAAAACCTTCGAAAAGATGATGCCCCTCATCACCGAGTCCTTCGGGCTCCGCACCGCCACCGCCGAAGAGCGCTCCGCTCTCGAAGAAAGGGCCAAAGCCGGCGACGACGAAGCCCGGATCGCTCTCTCCATGACCCTCTCCGACCTTGAGCTGGCCGAACTCCGGACGGCCTTCGAAAACAGCATGCTCGAGAAGAAGGAACGGGCGAAGGATGAAGCCACCTTCCTGCTCTACGGCGGCTATGAGCCCCTCTCGGTGAAGATCACCCACATCCTCAACCGGAAAGCCGGCATAGGCTGGACCACCTACGCCCACACGGGCATCCCGGTTCCTCTCTTCGCCATGGGCCTCGGCTCCGAGATCTTCGCCGGATACTACGACAACACGGACGTCGCCTGGAAGACCATGTCCATCCTCGGCGTGCGGTAAAAAAGCCGGAAACTCACATCACAAGGCCGGCCGGAGGGGACTCCCTCCGGCCGGCCTGTTTACGGAGGTTATTTCATGGAATCGAAACGGCGGGACCACCTGCTGACGCTGCTCTTTCTGCTGCTCACCCTGGCCCTCTTCCTTCTCCCCTCCTGGAAACAGGCTCCCGATTCGGCGGAGCGGGTGAAGGTGCGTGTGCTGTCGGTGGACAACTCGAACATGCGACAGTTTGGCATCGTGCGGACCGGTGACCAGGGGCTCCGTATCCGGATCCTGGAAGGGAACTTCAGGGGAACGGAAATCGACGCGGTGAACCACCTGGCGGGACGGCTGGAACTGGACAAGGTCTTCGTCCCCGGCGACCTCGCCTTTGCAGTGGTGGACGCCGACGCCGGGCGGATCGCCAAGGCCAACGTCCTTGACCATTACCGGCTGGACATCCAGCTTCGGCTGCTCCTGCTCTTCTGCGCCCTCCTGCTTCTCTTCGGCGGCTGGACGGGCGCCCGGGCCCTGCTCTCCTTCTTCTTCACCGGCGCCATGATCTGGAAGGTGCTGCTTCCCGGATACCTCGCAGGACTTGACCCGGTGCTCATCTCTCTTTTCACCGCCCTTGCCCTCACCGCAGCCATCGTTTTTCTCGTGGGCGGGGTCAGCCGCAAGGGAATGGCGGCCTTCCTGGGATCCGCCCTTGGGATCCTGTTGACCTGCGGCCTGTCCCTCTATTTCGGCAGCGAATTCCGCATCCACGGTGCGGTGAAGCCTTTCTCGGAGACCCTGCTCTACAGCGGTTTTGCCCACCTCGACCTGACGCGCATCTTCCTGGGGGGAATATTTCTGGCGTCCTCCGGGGCGGTGATGGACCTCGCCATGGATGTATCAAGCGCCATGGCCGAGATCGCGGAAAAACGGCCGGACCTCTCCCGGAGACAGCTTGTCCTGTCCGGGTTCGCCGTGGGCAGGTCGGTGGTGGGAACCATGACCACCACGCTGCTGCTGGCATACACGGGCAGCTATTCCAGCCTGCTGCTGGTCTTCGTCGCCCAGGGCGTCCCCCCGGCCAATATCCTGAACATGCAGTACGTCTCGGCGGAGATACTGCACACTCTCGTGGGGAGCTTCGGCCTGATCACCGTGGCTCCCTTCACCGCCCTGGCCGGGGGATGGCTTTTCGCGGGAAGGAAACGCAGATGAACCGGGAGCGATAATTTATGGCTGCCGCAGGAATTCTAAATTCCTTCTGGAGCGAGAATCCTCCTCGCTTTCGCTCTTGTTCTGTCGTCCTGAGGGCTGTTTCACCCCCCGATCGCGAAGCATCCCGAGCACTGCGAGGGAAGGACCTCGGGGTTGGTCTTGCCCCTCAAGACCGAGATTCTTCGGGCTTCGCCCTCAGAATGACAAGAAGTACCAGATCCTTCGGCCAAGATGCCGGCCTCAGGATGACAAACAAAAGCCTGTCGACCTGAGGCCTTGTTTTTTGTCATCCTGAGCGAAGCGATC
>NZ_JAESIH010000021.1 GCF_016756745.1 Aminivibrio sp. | reverse complement strand
TTCGCAAGCGTTTTCTGGCGGTTCATCGGTCTTCATCTCCCCGTATGGTCTGGAGTAAGAAACAGTTCCCATAGCGCTATTTTACAGGGTTGCAGGGCAATTTGCCCGAGACTTTTTCAGAGGTTCCTTAACCTTATGAATCGAACGTAGTTTTATTGTTTACATACACATCAGGAGGGATAGCATGTCGGTTCACTGCGGATGCGGTTGTGAAGGCGGGGCTCCAAAGATTATCTTTTGCTGTGCGGGTGCTGCTGATATCGGGGCCACCGCCTACGGGGCCGCCCGGAAACTCACTGAAGAAGGATACGGCAGCCTTGCGTGCCTGGCCCTGGTGGGTGCCGGGTCCGAAGGGCTGATACTGTCCGCCCGGTTTGCGGGCAAGGTTCTTGCCATGGATGGCTGCCCTCTGGACTGTACCAGGAAAATGCTCGAAAAAGCGGGAATTGAGAATTTCGAGCATTTCCGTCTTACTGACGTGGGGATGAAAAAAGGGGAGTGTCCGCCGACCGAAGAGAACATAGAAAAGGCTGCCGCCGAAGGCAGAACTCTTCTCGCAGCAGGAAAGTAGGGAGGTGTTCCACCTGAACCGGCTTTTCGCCGGCACGAAAGAGTTTGTTGTGATCAACGGGAAAATCTTTTTTTCATGACTGAAAAATATATGGTGATCAACATCCTGAGAAAACCTGGCGTTGAGTAAGAAAGTCAGAAAAGACTATCTTCTTGTTTTTTTGATTCTATGTGGTAATATTGCCACGTTGGGGGTGGGTAAATGAATAAACTGGTCGACTTACAGCAAAAAAAGGCGGCTATTCTGAAGGGAATTGCCCATCCCGTCAGGCTTTGTGTAGTTGAAGCTCTGGCGAAGCGGGAAATGTGCGTCTGCGAAATTGCGGAAATGTTTCATTTCGACCGAACCACCATAAGCAAGCATCTCGCCCTGATGAAGAACCTTGGAATACTGGACAGCCGTAAGGAAGGCCTCAACGTCTGGTACAGCCTTCGTATCCGGTGTCTTGCCTCCCTTCTTTCCTGCGTGGAGAAAGTGGTGCAGGGGCAGAATGTGGATATGGTTTTTTCCTCATGCGGGTGCGGTTCATTTCTTCAAGACGAAAATCGGGAGGAGGAAAAAAGAATATGAAAATCCAGATTCTGGGCACAGGATGCCCCAAGTGCAAGAAGCTCACTGAACTTGCCGACCAGGCAGCGAAGGAGCTTTCCCTGGACTATGTCATCGAAAAGGTGACCGAGATCCCCCGCATCATGGAATTCGGCGTCATGACCACTCCGGCTCTTGCCGTGGACGGCAGGGTTCTTTCTGCAGGCCATGTGCCTTCCTATGACAAAGTGAAAGAACTCCTGGAGAAGGCGAAGGGGTAAAGTTTTGAATACGTCCCCCCGTCTTCGGCGGGGGGGATTTTTTTCGGAATTTATGTGCTAAAAAAGCCATATAGCAGACAATATAGAAAACGGAGTTGATGGAAATGAGTGACCGCAAGAAATTTTTCTGGATTGCAGCGTTCTTCCTGACCTTTTACTTCCTCCCCGAGGGGAATGAACGGGTGATCGCGGGTCTTACGGAATCGGTGGCCATGATGGCCGACTACGCCCGCGAACATGTGCTTCTCTGTCTTGTTCCCGCATTTTTCATCGCCGGAGCCATATCAGTGTTCGTGAGCCAACAGTCGGTGATGAAGTATCTGGGGGCAAAGGCGAAGAAATGGATCGCCTACTCCGTGGCCTCCGTCTCCGGGACGGTGCTCGCAGTGTGTTCCTGCACCGTGCTGCCACTCTTCGCAGGAATTTACATGCGGGGCGCCGGACTCGGCCCGGCGACGGCGTTTCTTTACTCCGGACCCGCCATCAATGTTCTTGCCATTGTCCTCACCGCCCGGGTGCTCGGCCTGGAGCTGGGCATCGCCAGGGCTGTGGGTGCGGTAATCTTCAGCGTGGTGATCGGCCTTCTCATGGCGGCCATCTTCGGCAAAGAGGAACAGGCCCGCCAGGAAGGGTTCGCCGAGCTCCCGGAGGAAGAGGGCGGTCGTCCTCTGTGGAAGACGGTTGTGTACATGGCGAGCATGGTGGTTTTTCTCGTCTTCGCAAACTGGGCGGCTCCGAAGACCTCCAGCGCATTCTGGGAAGGGGTTTACAACCTGAAGTGGGTGCTCTCAGGGGCAGGACTTGCCGCCACGGTGCTGTCAGCCTGGATGTGGTTCAGCCGAGACGAGCGGCAGGACTGGTACACCTCAACATGGGGATACGCCCTCCAGGTTATGCCCCTTCTTTTCGGCGGCGTTCTTGTGGCGGGCTTCCTCCTGGGCCGCCCCGGTCACGAGGCCCTCATCCCGAGCCGCTACGTGGCCATGCTCGTGGGAGGGAACTCCCTCGGGGCAAACTTCTTTGCCTCCATTTCCGGTGCGTTCATGTACTTCGCCACTCTCACCGAAGTGCCCATACTCCAGGGGCTTCTCGGCGCCGGCATGGGAAAGGGGCCTGCCCTGGCCCTGCTGCTTGCCGGTCCGGCCCTGTCCCTGCCAAGCATGCTCGTGATCAACAGTATACTCGGCCCCAGGAAGACGACGACGTATGTCGCGCTCGTGGTGATCCTTTCTACAGCTGCGGGCATGCTGTTCGGAGCATTCGCTTCGTGATCAGCAAGTGCTGTCAACTAAGGCTGCAAAGAAATTTGAGCTGCTGTTCCAGAAGAAAAGAAAGAAGGAGAGCGGATCGTGAATATCCACAATCACAAGGAAGAAACACAAGAAGAACATTCGGACCATAATCATGAACATGGTCACAATCATGTCCATGACCACGGACATTCCCATTCTCACGGGATTTCTGCCGGAACTTCCGAGGGAAGGCTGCTCCTGTCTCTTGTCCTGAACTTAACGATTACCCTAGCCGAAGTGGTTGGAGGAATTATGTCGAACAGCCTGGCCCTTCTTTCCGATGCGGTTCACAACCTTTCCGATACGTCGTCCCTCGGCATAAGCTGGCTGGCGAGGAGAATAGCCGCAAAGGAACGGACGCCGTCCCATTCCTTCGGATTCAAGAGGGCTGAAGTTCTTGCATCCCTAGTGAATACCGTCGCTCTTGTGGGAATCGGCCTGTTCCTGCTGGTGGAGGCAGGCAGAAAATTCTATCATCCCGAACCGGTTGTCGGAGGGGTCATGCTGGTGGTTGCGGTAATAGGACTCCTGGGCAATCTCTTTACTGCCTGGCTTCTTCACGGCGACTCCAAAGAAAGCCTGAATATCCGTTCGGCGTATCTGCACATCGTTATGGACACACTATCTTCGGTCGGAGTTATCGCCGCGGCCATTCTTATGATGCTGTTCGGGTGGTACTGGCTCGATCCGTTGCTCACACTCGTCGTCTCCCTTTACGTCCTCAGGGAATCCTGGCCGCTCCTGAAAACTTCGGTGCATATCCTCATGCAGGGTACGCCAGAAGGAATAGACGTAAAGAAAATAATCGCAGCGGTGGAAGAGAGAAACGATGTTATAGACATGCACCATGTGCATATCTGGACCACTGACGGAAAAGAGCTGTTTCTCGAAGCCCATGTAACGCTGTGTGATTCCATGAAAAACAGCACTGACGGCATGCTTGAGTCTATCTCCCGCCAAATACGGGACGTTTTTTCGATCTCCCACGTCACGCTGCAAATAGAATTCGGGGCATGCATCGGCGGTCGATGCTCGGGGAACGACTGATTCGAAGTATGATCAGGAGGGGGACTGCTGATGGAACTGAATGAGATAAGATCAATGGGGATTTCTCTGCGGCATGACCTTGGACTTGCTTCCTTCCCGGTAGGGGTTTCGTTTCTTCGGCAAAAGGAATCATCGGAAGGTGAAGTGCTTGAGAATCACCGATACTGTCAGGCTCTCATGGTGGCGCGACGGGGGAAAACGGTGCTTCTCGACGGACAGGGTATTTCTTGCCCTGCGGCTGCAAGGGCGTTCGGTTTTTCAAATCTGCCGGAAAAACTGGCTTCCGGAGAAGGGCTGGTCGGGTTCGGGATAGTGGGCTGTTCTGAAACAGGCAAAAAAATGTTTGAGAATATGCCTCGTTTTGAGGGAAGATCACTGTATGCCGTCGAGCTTGCCCCGCTGGAAAGAGTGTCGCGTATTCCTGATGTGGTGGTGGTGGAGGATGAGGTGGAACGTCTCATGTGGATAGCTCTTGCCGATTTGAATATCAAGGGCGGGGAGAGGGTCGGTTCCTCTACGGCGGTTCTCCAGGCCACGTGCGTGGACTCCACCATTTTGCCCTATTTTGAGAAACGGCTCAATCTTTCCTTCGGGTGTTATGGATGCCGGGATGCGACCGATATTCTTCCGGGAGAATCAGTACTCGGTTTTCCGGCGGAAATGCTTCCCGGAATAACCGGAGAGATTCAGCGCCTCTCCCGGAAGGCTATGCCTGCTTCGAGAGGGAAGAACGCCTATGCGCAGCTTCGGAAGATGGAAGAACGAAGTATCTGAAGTGTGATGTGGAGAGGAGGTTGCTCCATGCCCTGGATTGCAGGATATCCGAGAGAGAAAGTGAACTGGGGGCCGACGATCGACGGGGAAAAATGCGTAGGATGCGGGATGTGCCTCAACTGCGGGAAAAATGTATTCAGATGGCGCGACGGGAAGTCCTCGGTGGAGAATTTCTTCAACTGCCAGGTGGTGGGGTGTTCTACCTGTGCAAATCTCTGTCCGGCGAAGGCGATCACCTTCCCTGACCTCGAAGCGGTAAGAGCGCTTTATAAAAAAGAGGGAATCTGGGGTAAAGTAAGGGAAGAGATGATCAAAGAAGGTAAAATTACCGGCTGAAACGGCAAAAAACCAAAAGGCACAGGAATCCCCTTTGGGTTTCCTGTGCCTTTTTATGCGCTGGACTGGCATGGGAAAAGCTAAAATATTCCGTCGTTTCAGCCGGATTCTGGAAATAATCAAGGTGGGCGATTCTTTTCCGGGGTACAGGCAGGAGATTGTCAGGTTTGAAGGAGCCCTTTCATGACTCCTTCCCTGCATAAAAAAGGGTTTCTGCACAATTGCAGAAACCCCTGTGACTACATAATGGTGGGCGATACTGGGATCGAACCAGTGACCTCTTCCGTGTGAAGGAAATAATAGATTTTATTGGCTTTGCACCTACAAGGCATTGCGTTTATAAAATCAGTAAACATCAATGTTTGATAAAACTCCCCTGTTCCTTGTTGTATGTATTTGTACGGTGTGATATGATTTTTTTGGAGTCTGTTTGGAGTCTGAATTAGTGAAAAAGGAAGAGAGAAAATGGCTGTCGAAAAACTCACGAACACAAACGTGAAAAATTTTACCCCTAAAGAAAAACGATACACCGTTAGGGATTCTGAGATCCAGGGATTAATCTTGAGGGTAGAGCCGTCAGGTAAAAAGTTATTCTACCTTGATTACAGAACAAAGGTCACTGACAAGCGAAGCTCGCTTAAAATAGGGGATGCCTCTATTCTAACGGTCTCCCAGGCGCGGGAAGTTGCAAAAACAAAACTCGCTGACCTCATCAGGGGCATCCCTATCACAACCGGAAAAAAACCCGATGAAATAACCGTTGGGGAGATTTTTGAGTTATATAGAAAACAGGTTTTAGTTCACCATAAATCCACAAACGCGGAAAATTTTATTAGCCGAGATTTCGGTATTTTTTTCCCCAGAGCCTGCTCCACACTGACAGGAGAGGATCTAGCCACTTGGAGAAGCGAAGAGAAAAAGAAAGGGAAAAAAGCCAGCTCAATGAATCGAGCATCAAACGCTTTTTTGGCAATGGTCAGATGGGCTCGGGAAAACGATAAAATCGCTATCTGTCCCCTGATTCAAAAAAAGGTAAAAAAACTTCCTGAATCCGACTCAGTTGAAATTATACGATACTTGAGCCCTGATGAAAGAAACCGTCTACTAACCGTCCTTGACAAACGGGAAAAGCCCGGAGAACCGGACTACCTGAAAACAATCGTCTTGGTTGCTCTGAACACAGGCATCCGCAGAGGTGCTTTACTAAAGCTCCGGTGGGATGACATCGCCTTTGAAACGCGAACCATCCGGCTCCGCCGTGACACTGCAAAAGGCGACAAACAAAATTTTATACCGATGAACCCTATCGTTTTCCGAGTGCTCTCAGAGTGGAGGCAGTTTAGGCAAAGAACCGGACTGGGTGAATTTCTCTTCATCGGTCCCACCGGGAAATCAATGCATGATGTGCGGTCATCGTGGGAAAAGACAATACGTGATGCCGACATTGAGAATTTCCGCTGGCACGACCTCAGACACGATTTCGCGTCTCAACTGGTAATGGCAGGTGTTAGCATACTGACTATAAAAGAGTTGATGACGCATTCCCGGCTGGATCAAACGCTGAGATACGCCCACCTTGCCCCGGACCAGAAACAGGAGGCTGTTGACAAGCTCGAAAGCCTGTACTATTGAACAACACAATGGGGGCATAAAACGGGGCAGGGTAGAATATTCTCTTCCTGGGCAAAAGCGGGTGCGGGAAAACCCACCTCGCCACGACCCTTGGAATAGAAGCCTGCTGGAAGAACCTTCGGGTTCGGTTCACCACGTCCTGCAATCTCGTCAACGAACTCCTGGAAAGCCGGGGGGAGAAAACCCTTGCCCGGACTCTGGGCAAGTACACCTGGTACAACCTGTTCATAGTGGACGAACCGGGATATGTCCCATTTTCGAAGGAGGGATTCATTACCATTTACCTTTCTTTTTATTTATTGCAAACGCAACATTCTTCAAAAGCCCGTTGTGCCGTTTTGTAACACCACATCCGTCCCCCGCAACGTTTTTATTCCACATTTCGGAACACCAACGTTCAAGAAGCATAAAGGTTAAGGTTTTTGATGCTCGTAAGGCAAGGGTTTAGGAAACGGGAACAAAAGGTCCGAATTTTCTCAAAGACCTAAAAGGGGACGGAGAGAAAGTGTTGAACTCCATATTAGACAAGTTGGAATTTGCTACAGAAAATAGAGAGAATCAACAATGCAATTCTTCTCGCTGTGTTGTAAGATTATTTCTACTGATTTTCTTAACTCAATGAATACTAACCATGCTTCAAGGATGAAAAAGCCATTCTCATTAAAAAGAAATGAATGCATCGAGATTTAGAGAAATAAAACATTATCGAATAGACCCTAAATACTTCTCGAAACTGGAAATGAGTCAGTAATTTCTATTGATTATTCATAAAAATCGGTTTGTTATCCTGATTCGCAAAAATTCCTTTGGTCTTGCCCAACAGGAGTTAAGATAATCGAAGCTCGCCTAATTACTAAGAATGGGTTGGGATAAAAATGTCAGAAACAGTCAAACCTAATCATCGAGAACGTTTACGAGACCGTTTTTCCTCAGGGGAAGAATCTTCCCGCTCTGAAGAAGCCCTGCTTGAACTTCTACTGACTTATTCTATTCCCCGAGTAGATCTTCAGCCACTTGCGGCCCGTCTGCTGTCTCACTACGGCAGCCTCTCTTCTCTGTTGGAAGCTCCATATGATGATCTCTGCCAATTTAACGGCATTAAAGGCAATAGCGCTATCCTTATAAAGCTTGTGGATTGGATCCGTAAATATTATGGCACTTCTACACAAACGCCCAAGGAGAAACCAAGAATACCTGCTCAAGGGACGCTGTTCGATACTGATTCTCCTGAGATAGTTCCGACGCCGTCGTCACCCATGCCCATAAGAAAAACACGCACAGGTTTATTCGGAAAATCATTGCTCAAGGAGACTATCAAGATTCTGCCTGACCTTCCTGACAGCGATTCGCTGAACGAGATACGATCTTTTCTCAGAAGCTCTCTTCCTTTCAGTGCCGAACAAACAAGGCAGCGATATACCAACTACATCACGGGAAGAATGTTCCCGGAAGGGTACGCGGACGCTCCCCTGCGCCTGTTCGCCAAGGCCTTCCCGGATACCCGCGAGCTGCGGGAGGTCTGCTTCTACCGTTTTCTCCTCGCGGAACCGCTCCAGGCGGAGATCGTCGAGGAACTGCTCATCCCCAACCTTGGCACGGGCCGCCTGCACCGCGAGCACATCCGGAACCGCCTGACGGAGCAGTTTCCCGAGTCCAAGAGCATCACGGACTGCACCAAGGCCATCGTGGACGCCCTTGCGGCGGGCGGTGTCGCCAAGGCCGACCGGACGAAGCTCGCCTTCTCCTACCGGGAGATTCCGGCGGCGTCCTTCGCATTCGTACTCCACAGCGAGTTTCCGGAACCCGGCATGTACGACATCCGCAAGCTCGAAGAGAACCGCCTGATCCGCGCCATGCTCTGGAACCCGGAACGCCTTCCGCACGCACTGTACGGCCTGCGGAACAGCGGACTGATCAGCAAGGTCTCGGAGATCGACGCCGTCCGCCAGTTCACGACGAGGTACACGCTCGCGGAAGCGGTCGAACGGATCATCGGAGGAAAAACGTCATGAAGAGCACCGAGATCATCGAAGCGCTCCGCCAAAAGCTCGCGCTCCCCGGAGGAAGGCACCTGTACGGCGTTCTGAGCGGCTACGCCGCACTCGGCGCTTTTGCGGCGAAACTGCGACAGGCCAGGACCACGGACGGCATCCCTTTTCCCGGGCCCGTCAACGTCAACAGGGGCATCCTGGACGCGATACCGGACGATGAGTTCAGGGAGCTTGCCGAAAACGAGGCGAAGCGCCCCGAACCCACGGCAGCCCACGTGGCAAGGGCGTTCGAGCGGTTTCTGCGCGAACGCCTCGCCGGCGGAGGAATCCTGGTCCTCTCCAATCTGGAGATGCTCTTCGCCTACCAGATCGAACTGAACCTGCTGCGCAGCATGGCGGCGGACGAGCAGCGGATTCTGCTGCTGCTCCCCGGCCGGAGGTCGCGCGGACGGGTCGTCATGTTCCATGAAGCGAACGGGGGAGACTACACCCTGCCCACGAACCTGATAGCCGACAACCACCTCTGGGAGGTCAGAGAGTAGCCATGGCGAAGAAAAAAGAAGCGCAGTCCGGCAGCCTCTTCAAGGAAACAATCCCCGAAATGCCGGAGGGGTACTACTCAGGAGATCAACCGAACCCGAACCTGCGGGCCTTCGTGGAGCAGCATCTGCAGGAAAACCCCTACGATCCCGAGACGGACGACTACGACGCGCCGCCCTTCGACAAGGCCATAGAGACCACCAAGGCCACGGCCATCTACAACATGCACACCTACTGGTCGAAGAAGCCGCACGACGCCATCCGTCAGTACATCCGCCACTACACCAAACCGGGCGACCTGGTGCTCGACCCCTTCTGCGGCTCCGGCGGCACGGCGCTCGCTGCGCTGATGGAGGAGCGGAAGGCCATCGCCATCGACCGCTCCCCCGCGGCGACCTTCATCACCAAGAACTACTGCACGCCGGTGGACACCGACGAGCTGCAGCACGCCTTCGAGGAGCTGGAGCGCACGGTCAAGCCGGAGATAGACTGGCTGTACGAGACGCGATGCGACCGGTGCGGCGGCAAGGCGACGACGGCGTACACGGTGTACTCCCAGGTCTTCCGCTGCCCCCGCTGCTTCGAGAAAGTTCCGCTCTTCGACTGCGTCGAGGTCGAAGGGGAGACCGCAAAGGGGAAACCGAAGAAGATCAGCGCCTGCCCGCACTGCTTTCAGCGGGGCATCACGGAGGAGATCAGCACGCGCACGGAGAAGTTCGGCGCGATCCCCGTGATGGTGAGCTACCTCTGCGAGAACGGCTGCACACCGAAGCGGGGCGAGCGGCGGCATAACGACCCGGACGAGAAGAAGCGGGAGTACTTCGAGAAGTACGACCTCGGGAAGATCCGGGAGATCGAGGAGAGTGAGATTCCGTACTGGTATCCGAAAGACCGGATGATGCACGCGCCCAAAGAGCAGGAGTGTTGGGGCGTTAAATGGCGTGCGGGAACCAGCAATTTTCGAACTGTGGATGAACTCTTCACCAAGCGCAATCTGTGGGCGCTGGCGGCGATACGGAATACTATTGGTCGTAAAATCAAGCATTCCGATGAATTGTTTTTTGGTTTTGAAGCCATTCTTGTGAACCTCAGCAAGATGCAGGGATACTCAACTGATCCCCGGTTCCCAAACAATCTTTTTAAAGGCACATATTACATACCACAGACTGGACGGGAATATGCCGTTCTTCCATGGTATGCAGGTAAAATAACCAACCTTGCCAGAGGTTATCAAAAAATTCGAAATGACTCTAGCAGCTATACTAAGATTATAGTATCAACACAAGATGCATCAAAACAGTCGGGGATTGTATCAAATTCAATTGACTACATCTTCACCGATCCCCCCTATGCCGACAAAATCCAATACGGCGAACTCAACTTCATCTGGGAGGCGTGGCTCGGCTTCGATACGCACTGGCACGACGAGGAGATCATCGTCAACGAAGTGCGGGGCAAGACCGAGGAAGACTGGGCCGGAATGATGCGTCAGGCAATGGGAGAGTGCTACCGCGTGCTCAAACCCGGACGGTGCATTTCGCTGTGCTACCACGACACATCGGAGGGGACGTGGACTTTGGTGCAGGACATCATGGCGGAAGCAGGGTTCGTTGTCGAAAAAACAGACTCCGCGCTCTACATCGACACCTTGCAGAAGTCGTACAATCAGCTTAACGCTGATAAAGTAAACAAACGCGACCTCGTCATCAACTTCCGCAAGCCCAAGCCCGGCGAAGCAGCGGAGGCCATCCTCCTCACCGGGGACGAGGACAAGACGACCTTCGGCGAGAAGGTCCGCCGGATCGTCCGCGACTATCTCGGCGCGCACCCCGGCAGCACCAAGGACCGGATCTACGACGAGGTCGTGAGCCGGATGGTTCGCAAGGGGCAGATGGAGGCGCACGACTTCGACGAACTGCTCCGGAGCGCGGCGGAAGAGGTGAAGACCCCCGTGATGAAAACCCTCTTCGAGCCGGAGGAACCGAACCTCTTCGGCACGCACGAGATCGGCCGCTGGTACCTGAAGGAGACCGAACTGGTTCTTCACGACGACGCGGAAAACGCACGCGAGGAAGCGGCGGCCGAAAAGATCGGCGCGTTCCTCAAGGACTTTCTCGGGAAAAACCCCGGCGACGAGGGCGTGCACTACAGCAATCTCTTCGAGTTCTACATCTACGCGGTGACGGACAAGCCTCGCCGCCAATTGACCGATCTCCTGCCTGACTACTTCTACACGACCGAAAAGGGAACGTGGCGCCTTCCGGCCTCCGAAGAGGAGGAACGGGCCAAGCGCGACGCACGCGCCAGAGGGCTGGGAAGGCGGGTGAAGCGCTATCTCGCCCAGCTCGCTCAGGGGGCCGTCATCCCTGAACAGGAGCGCCCGAACGACGCGACGCTCGCGGAGTGGATACGCCACTGCAAGCGGGCCGGGCTCTACGAGCAGGGGAAGCTGCTGTTCGAGAAGGGCGGGCTGAACCCCGACGCGCTCTCCGAGGAGACCATGGTCAACGTCGAGGAGGACTATCAGGTGTGCGCGAGGATGCTGGCGCGCGAGGCAAGCGAGCCGAAGCGCCGCGGAAGGAAAACGGAGGAGTAAGCCATGCAAGGAGATCTTTTCACTCAAAGACAGCCGCTTGCGGAGATCTGCACGGTCCCGGACAGAATCATCTCCGTCTACTCGCTGGAAAAACACGTCTGGGCCGACTCGAACTCGGCGGAAAGCCGAAGAGCGCGGATACCGGAGCTGCAGACCGTCGAGGAGTTTCAGATCGATCCTGTGCGCCCCTTCCTCACCGACATCCTGCGCGGCATGGCCGCGCCCTGGAAGCGGGAGCGGAAGGAAAACCCGATAGGCCAGGGGTACTGGATCCAGGCGGAGTTCGGCTCCGGCAAGTCGCACCTGCTATGCTGCCTTGCCTCGCTGGCGCTCGGACGCAAGGAAGCCTGGGAGATCGTCAAAAGAAAAGAGGAGGCCTCCGGAAAAGGCAAACGGGAATCGCTCTACCGCTTCTGGGAGGAGGGGATCGAGGCCAAGAGCGGCAAGGGGAGCAAGGGCGTCTTCGTGGTCGTCAAGACGCTCGTCGGCGCCGGCAGCGGGACGGTGGGGCTGGCCGACAAGGGGCGAAGGCTCTCCGAGTACATCCTCGACGCCGTCAAGGAGCAGCTGCTTGCCGAGCTGGGGAAGAACATCTCCCTGTATCCGGTGGAGCTGCTCGCCGACCGCTTCATCACGGAGGATATGGAGCGCTACCGGAAGGATCTGGCCAGGTTCCTGCGCGACCCGAAGTTCTTCGACGAGGACGAGTTCGAGGAGATCGACGACTTTCTCGCCACCATCCAGCAGAACAGGACGCCCGAGTACAAGCGGAGCTGCGGCAACAAGCTCTGGCGTTTCTATACCGAGTATCTGAAGGTCCAGCCGCAGATCGCCGCGGAGACCGAGGAGATTCTGGGGCACATGGCGGAGACGATCCTCGCCGAAGGCTACAGCGGCATACTGCTGGTGCTGGACGAGGTCTCCCTCTTCATGAAGAACCGGGACGAGGAGCAGCGTGCCGACGACGAGAAAACCCTCGTCGTCCTCTCGAACAGGCTGGCGAAGATTCAGAACCTGCCGGTATGGACCGTCTGCGCCGCCCAGCAGGCCATCGAAAGCAAGATGGGGGTCAAGAACATCATCGCCGACGACCGCCTGAAGCTGGTCAAGCTGCTGGAGGAGGACAAGGACTACTACGACATCGTCCTCGCGCGGGTGCGGAAGATCAAGGATCCTGCGGCCATCGGCAACTACTATCTCCATTACAAGCGGGGATTCACCTGGCCGAACAGCATCGGCGAGGCGGAGTTCCGGCACTTCTTCCCTTTTCACAAACCCGCCGTGGAGGTGTTGCGTGCCATCACGTACGAGCTGACCACGACGCGCTCGGCGATCCACTTCATGCACCAGACGCTGAAACAGCAGATCAGGAGCAAAGGGCGCGAGCTGATCCGGCTGTGGGAGCTGTTCGACGAAGCGGTACGGTACGAGGAAGACCCGAGCGGCGTGCACTCCGGGCTCGTCGCCATCAAGACGAAGCGCGAGACGGACTACCGGGCGTACGAATCCTGCAAGCGCCAGATCGACGGCCTTACCAAGGGACACCTGAAGGTGCACCGCGACAAGGGGCTCAAAGTCGTTCAGACGCTCTTCCTCTACCATATCGCGCGGACGCGCCAGCAGGGAATCACGCCGGAGGATATAGCCAACTCCGTCCTCATCGAGCGCGAGGCCGATGCGAATCCGGACGAGAACAACCAGCACTACGAGAACATCGCCGAAAATCTGAAGATAGAGCTGCGCCAGATCGTCCAGACGTTCGACGAAGAGAAGCGCCCCCGCTACCGCTTTGATCCGGTCTTCACGGGCATCGATCCGAGGGACGAGTTCCAGAAGGCGCGGGACGCGGCGGAGTCCAACGAGGCGATGCAGAAGGAGGCGTGGGAGCATCTTCTGGCGCTGGACGAGTGGCCGGTGCGCACGCGCCAGATGACCATCGACCTCTCCGGCGGCGTCCGGTCGATTTTCCGCGGAATTGCCGCGCACCCTGACGACAAGGGCGCCTTCCATTCGCAAGACCGGGAACTGGAGGCGGTCTGGCAGGGGCGTCAGATCGCCGGCCGTGTGGGTATGCGCGACTTCGGGAGAATGGCAGCGGAAAGCCAGCCGCTTCCGCCGGTCGAAACCGACCAGTCCGATCTTGATTTCGCTGTTTATGTAGGTATCCGGCACGTTCCCGAGGCGTCGGTTCTCAAGCTGATCGAGCGCCGCAAGGATCCCCGCGTCCTTCTGTGGACTCCCTCGGAACAGACGCAGGAGGAGCGCGACCGCCTCATCGACTTCGCCGCATACCGCAAACTCGTCGCCGACTGGCAGGGGAAGGAAACCGAAGACGCCATCGCCGTAATCAACTGGGTGTCCAACACGCTTCAGTCCGACCTCGCCAGGATCGTGAAGATCGTGGACAACAGCTACGCACGGGGTCGCGTGGACGCGCTGAACAACACACGGATGGAATTCCGCGTGGCCGGGGATCTGGCGGCGATTCTGACGCCGCTGCTCGACCGCGCGCTCACGGCCGCCTACGAGTCGCGGGACATAAAGTTCGAACCGCCCTATGTCTTCCGGAAAGAAGAAGGCGTCAAGGTCGTCAACGGCATCGTCAGAACAGGGAGCATCCCCAAGGGGGCGAAGCCCAATCAGCACATCAGCGCCGCGCAGAACTTCGGCTTCGCGTTGAACATCATGAAAAAGAGCGCGGAGAAGGAACTGGACGTTTCGGACAACAGATATGTCCGGGACATGCGGGCGTTCATCGACGACAAGCTGGCGGACGAAAGCCAGTCCATGAAGATGGAGACGCTGTACAAGAACTTCATGGGCATCGGAGGCCCGAAGGACTACGGACTCACACGCCGGATGGTGCAGATTTTTCTGCTCTGCCTCGTCCGCGACGGCAGCGTGCGCGTCGGCGTGGGGAGCAAAGCGTCGCTTCCCTTCGAAACGCTGGACTACTCGAACATCGCCGGTGTGGAATTTTCCGCGAAGGTGCTCGATTCGCTGACGGAGATCCGGAAGGTGGCGCGGCCCGAGAACTGGGACGTGCTGAGGCCGTACGCGGAAAAGCTGCTCGGCGCCGATATTCCGGACACCCGGGACGACGCCGCCGTTTCGAAGTACCGCGCCGCGCTGCGCTCGCTCTTCAACTCGGAGAAAGAAATCGCCGCACGGACAGATGTCCGTGCGCGGAGCCTGTTCGACGATCTGGATTCGGCAAACCCGTACGCGACGGAGCTGGAGCAGGCGGTTTCGCTCTTCGGCGCCCCGGTCGACGGCGGCGACGACATTCAGCTTGTCCTGTACGCGCTGAAGGAGGCCATGGGGTACAAGGCCTTCGATACGAACGCGGCTTCGTCCGCCGAGGTGGACGACCTGGCGAACCGGCTGAAGAACTACCACGACATTCGCGCATTCCTCGAATACGAGAACGAGCTGCGGGCGGCCCGCGAGTACTGCACGGCACAGATCGGGGAGCAGCAGGAGCTGTCGGAGACACGGAAGGCCGTCGAGGCCGTCCGGGTGAAGCTCGGCAATTTGAAGGAGTTCATCGATTCGGACGTCAGGCTGAAGACTGAACTCGTCGGGCATCCTCAGGCGCCAGCAGGGGAAAAGGGAACGATAGCCGCTATGATCCGCGAGTACGCCTCCGTCTACGTGCCGATGCACGAAAGTGCCGTGAACGCCGTCGAAGGCAGCCGGAGGAAGATTCAAGACATCCTCGGGGGCGCCGACATCGAGATCCTTCACGTTCTCGACGGTATTTCCGCGCTGTGCCCCGCAAGCACCGAGAAGCTGGCCGCGCACCTTCAAAAGCTCCTGGACGATGTGTTCGAGTGCCGGTCCTCTTCCCGAATCTCCGTGGTGGAGCGGCTGCGCAGCAAACCGCAGCATGATTGCGGTCTTTCGTTCGCGAATGCGGCGGCGATTGCGGAGACGGCGGCGGAAGCAGCCCGAAAAGCCGAAAAGACGCTTGAGGATGCGTGGCGTCGAAAGATGGAGGTGTTCTTGAACCCCACCGTGCGGCAGCGCCTGGAACAGGGAAAAGCGGAGCCTGTTATCGCGGGGCTGCTTGCGTGCGCGACAGCGGACGAACTGCGGGCGTACTTTCTCAAAGCCGTCCGGAAAACGCCGGAAATCGCGGAGATGATCAACAGATACCTGAAACGGATCGTTGTGAAGCGGGTCAAAATCGCCGATTTCAAACCGAAGGCGGGCACGATAGAGAAAGACCAGATCCGGAGCGTTGCGGAGGAATTCCGCCGTTTTCTGGAGTCCCAGTTCAGCGGCGGCGAGGGGGACGACGACTCTCTGCCGATGCTTCAGTTGGAATAGGGAGGGGAGCCGATGCTTTCGCGCTGGATCATCGAGAAGCTGGAAGTCTTGAAGGACGAGCGGATCGTGCTTGTCCAGGATCACCTTCGGCTTCTCCCCGAGACCGAAGGGGCTGTTCACCGGTTTGCCAACGATAACGGGTTCACGGCCATCATCGCCTCGACGAACCTCGTCTTCAGAGAGCTGCTGGAAAAGGCGCGATCGCCGGAAGAAAACGGCAAGCTGCTGCTCATCGACCGCGCTCCCGCCAGAAGGAAGACGCAGCCTTCGCCGACGAAAGCGCCGCCCCCCTTCTATCCCGATCTTCTTGCGGAAACGCCGGAGGCGGCGAGAATCGACATCAGCCTCCGGCAGTTTCTGATCGAAAAAACAGGAGATCGCAACTGGCCGCAGGAGGCGGACACTCCGCGTTTCGCGCGGCTGATCGCGGGCTCGCTCGGCGATGTGCTCAAAGCGCACCAAGGACTGCGAACAGCGCATCCGACCCGCTTCACGGACCATGATTTCAGAAGCATCGTCGCCTATTCGGCGCTTGGCGTCCCCGAGGCGGCGTTCAAACGCCCCGAGGCGCGTATCTACTGGCGCATCGCTCTCGCCGGCTCAACGGCGCTCGAAGAGCTTGATTCGCTCGCTCCGGAGGTAGCCCGTGCCATCCGCGACGAATTGCGCACCGCCCCCGCCCCCTTCCGCTGGTTTGCGGACTCTCCGCCGGAACCTGTGGTGAGGGCATTCTACCTCTCGGCGATTCTCTCCCAGCACGTACAGCACTGGAAACTCGTGCTCGCCAATATCGATCCCGACCTCAAACCGTTCTGCGAGATGGACGCTTCGCTGATAGCCGAGGCGGCGCTGGAGCTTGTTTCGATCGATCCACTCAGAGCCGACCGGGATCTTCTGGAAGCCGAAGCGTCGCTTTCCGGTGAGGCGCTCGACTTTCTTCTGGAGCAACTGAAACTCTTTACCGGCGGAACATTTGCGGAGGTTATCGACAATGAGCGGTACTCCGTCCTCCTCCGCTCTCTGGCTCTTTTCGCCGCCCTGGACAGCCTTCTTGCCGATTTCACTCTCTCGCCGCCCCATGAAAAACTCCGCCGGACGCTCTTTCCGGAAACAGACGACGGGAAACATCTGTTCATCGAACAGCGTCCGTCGAATGCCTGGAAGAATCTCAAGGAGGCGTACGGCCTGCTCCAATCAATACTCCGGATCCGGAGCGACCTGAATGCCGCATTAAAAAACCTGGGCGTCCTGCAGACCTCCGGATTGTCTTTCGGGTGGTTCCGGGGGCTGTGGAACGATCGCCGGGTCAACCGGCTGGAATACTACCTCTCCGCACTGGAACGTCTGCTTGAAAGCGCGGATTTTCTCCCTCGTTCGGCCTGCGATTTGCCGGACGGCTTTACTGCCGCGCTGGAACGTATCCGCAAACGTACCGGCATATTGAAGGAAGAAATACACAAAGCGCTTTCCGCAGTGAACTTCCGGTACCAGGAGATGGCGGCCGACCAGTATCCGTCGTGGGTTGCCTCGGATTCCTCCGAGGTCCGTCTCACAAGCCGCTTTCTGATGCGCTGCCTGAAGCCCCACTGGGATCCGCAAAAGGAGAAGGCCGTCGTGTTCGTCTTCGACGGAATGCGCTACGACATTTGGGATGAACTGGTCAGGCCTTTTTTCGAGGATCGGATGGAGATCATCGCGGACTATCCGGCATCGTCGCTGCTTCCTTCGGAGACGCACATCAGCAGAAAAGCCATTTTCGCCGGCACTTTTCCCGATTCCTTCGACACGCGCCGCGCCGAGAACGATCTTCTGAAGGAGGCGCTGAAAAGGGATTTCGGGTACGCCGGGAGCGTCGAGGTTGTGAACCCCGAAGGTTCGGGGACAGGGGAGACCGTCCGCTATCGCGCGGGCAACGTCGAGTTCTTCATCTTCGAGCTGTGCGACAAGGAACTTCACAAGATTTCCGTAAAGACTTTGCCGGACGGCCGCAGCGTTCCCTCCCGTCCGCTGGCGTTCATCTATCAGCAGCATATCAAGAACATCATCGAAAACGAAGTGACAGCCGTCATTCGGAACCTTCCTCCAGATACAAAGGTTTTCGTCGTGGCGGATCACGGATTCGGCGCCGTCGGCCGCGAGCGCATCTTCCTTGAATCTTCCTGGTTGAACGAGCCGGACGACTGCCATTACCTCAACGCATGGATGGGAAGGGAGCTCGGCGGACTAAATGCTCCGGCGAAGGTACGCAAGAGCGTTTTTGAGTTTCCTGTCGCGGATCTTCGGCTGCCCGATTCGGAAGAAGTGTTCGACAAGGGAACGAAGCAGAAGCGTCAAAAGCTCTACGAATCCATCCTCTTCCCGAAAACCGGCTATGCCTTTTCCCGTCCCGCTGCGAAATTCAACCCGGACGCATACTCCCACGGAGGAATCTCCATCCAGGAAATGTTTGTGCCCATGCTCGCCATGAGGGTGAAAACACCGGAGGAGGGAGTCCTTCTCCTCGGCGCGATTTCGGGGCCATCCGATCTTATCGAAGGAGAGACCGCCGAGTTCACAATGCAGGTTCGGCTTGCGGACTCTCACAAACACAAGGAACTCCGGCTGGAAACGCAGGGGGCGTACCAGCACAAGGATTCGACACCCGCTCTGCCTTCGCTTGTCTATTACGTTTCGGCGTCGGGAGTGGAGGTCGTCTGCCGGTTTGTCCCGGATGCAGAGGACGCTTCGGACAAAGAGCGTGCAGCGGGTATGATGGAGCGCATTCTGAGGATCGGCGTTTCGTACCGCGAGGGGCAACGCACCGTGAAAAAGAGGAAGGAGATCCGGTTTTCCATGCGCTTGAATTCCGAAAAGATCGTCCGCCGCGTGCCTCCGCATCTCGGGAAAATTCTGGGCCTGACACCAAGGAGCATGCGATGATCCGGGAGGTTGGCGTTGCTGCCCGACCGGTACGGCCCGGGCAGGGAATTCCTATGTCGAGAGCGGGGGATCGCAGATGAATCAGAAACTCAAAGAGGTTTTCAGAGGGAAGGTCGTCAACAAGGCGCATACTATCAATACTGGCGTCGACGAGTTTCCCCGGTACGTGCTGGAGTACCTGATCGACAACTACTGCTCCGAGGAGACCTTCCACGAGGACATGGAAAAGGTCGTCAGAAGACTGAAGGAGACGTTCGTCTACGGCGCGGAAGCGGAGAAGATCCGGCATTATATCCGCGAGAACCGCAGCCATTCGGTGATCGCAAGCCTGGAGGCGCGGCTGGTTGAAACGGAGGACAAGTACTGGGGAACGATCTCCGCCATCAACGAGAGCTTCGTGAACATTCCCGAGAACATTGTTCGCCAGTACCCGATGCTGCTTTCCGGCGGCATGTGGGGAACCATCGACCTGACATACGACGAGAACGAAATCCATAATAAAAAGATCAGGCCTTTCAAGATCACGGCCTTCACGCCTTTTCAGGTCAGCGTGATCAACCTTGACGAATACATAGAGCGCCGCCGCGAGTTCTCCACCGACGAGTGGCTCGATGTGCTGGTGAACTCATGCGGCCTTGATCCGCACGGGATGACACGCCGGCAGAAGCTGCTCTACCTGTGCCGGTGCATTCCCCTGGTGGAGACCAACGTCAACATGGTCGAACTTGCGCCCCGGGAGACCGGGAAGACCTATCTCTACCGCAACATATCGTATTACGCGCACGTGCTGTCGGGCGGCAAGGCGACTCCGGCCCAGCTTTTCATCAACCTGAACAGCGGGAAGATCGGCGAGGTGGGAGTGAGGGACGCCGTCGTCTTCGACGAGATCGCGAACACCGATTTTACCGATCCGAGGTCGTTCGTGAGCATCATGCAGGGCTATATGCAGGACGCCAAGTTCAGCAGAGGGAAGAAGGAGATACTCGCCTTCGCCAGCCTGGTGTTCGTGGGCAATCTCGATGTTCAGGGGGGACTTCCTCACGAGAAATATTATCATCTTTTCGAGCCCTTGCCCGATTTTCTGCAGGTGATCGCCTTTCTGGACCGAATCCACGGATACCTGCCCGGCTGGGAAATTCCAAAATTAACACCGGGCAGTTACTCGAAGGATTACGGCTTTATAACGGATTATTTTTGCGAAATCATGCATGAGCTTCGGCGCGTCGATCTGCTGGGGGCGCTTCGGCCGCGCTTCGAAGTGGTGGATCACGCGAAACGGACGAACGGCGTATCCGGGCGAGACCAACGGGCCGTCATGAAAACAGCGTCGGGACTGCTGAAGCTGCTTCATCCCGACGGCAGGGTCTCCGACGGGGAGCTGTGCGACATCCTCACCGTGGCCTGCGAACTGCGCCAGAGAGTACGCGACCAGCTTCATCTGATTGCGCCGGGCGAGTACGACCGCATCTCCCTTGGAGCGTTGCTGCACCCTTCAGGAACACATGTCGTAGCGGAACTTCCGGACAGCAAGCGCGTCCAACGGGTAGTGCTTCCCGCAGCTCCTACGGTCGGCGAGGTCATAGGCCTGGCCGTCGATGAAGACCACGGCTGCATCCTGCATTTTGAAATGCAGGCGACGAAAGGCTCCGGGCGCATTGTACCACTCGGATCGATACAACGGGTCATGCGGGAGAGCATCGAGGCCGCGGCCCAATACATAAGGGCGAAACACGAGGATCTCGGAATTAGTGCCGAGTGGAGAAACGGATTCGATGTAGCGGTTTTGGCCACCTTTATGGGGGTACCCAAGGAAGGACCGTCCGCAGGCGTCACCCTCGTCGCCGGTATTGTCTCGGCATTGACGAAAACGCCCGTGAGGAACGATCTTGCCATGACGGGTGAGATTACGATCATGGGCAAGGTTCTTCCCGTCGGTGGCATTCAGCAGAAAATACGGGCCGCATACGACGCCGGGGTGAAAGAAGTTCTTCTGCCCGCCGACAACATGAAGGAAGCGGAGGCCTTACCTTCCTACGTGCTTGAAGCAATCACGCTGACTCCGGTAACAACGATAGCGGAGGTGCTTGCGGCTTCTTTTGAATTGAAAGATTAATCCTCGATATGGCATTACTCATCAAGTAATACAAAAATGATGGGATCTTTCATTTGGTGATATCGATTTGTAAATTATGTTTACGGAAGATGCTAATGGAGAAAATATCGAAAAGAGCCCCGTAATTCGAGGTGAACGCTTTGAATGAAGAGAAATTGATGATTCTTTTAAAGCAGTTAATAACATGCTGGCATTGGAATGGTATAACCCGTAACTTGCCCTGCATTAGAATTATTTTTGATTATGTGCGTGTTGCGATTGAATGTGGAAGAGAAATAAAGCCTGAAGAAATTAATAAATACCTGAAAAACCAAGAAGAATTGTGTCCATTGTCAATGGAGGAGGTTAAAGAAGGACAAGAAATAATAAACGCAGTCTATAAGGAGCTTAAGAATAATCCGTGGGTTTGGGTAGATATCCCTGGAAAAATTCTAGATATAAACAAGAAACAGCAGGTCCAAAGAGAAAAAATAAAAAAACAAAAGCAAGAAGAAGAAAAGGTAAAACATAAAGAAGAAAAGGCAAAACATAAAGAAGAAAAGGCAAAACATAAAGAAGCCTTTAAGAAAAGCATTCAACCAGTATTAAAAAATGATTTCCTATCAGCAGATGATTTCTTTGAATCGAGTTCTTGGAGGGGAATTTTTTCTGACCAAGAGTTCCAGGAAACAAAGGCTCATTTTGTACAGGAGTGGGCAAAGGATAATCTAAAGGATCTTCTTAATAACAGACAGCTTGATGAACAACAGGCTGCTGCAGTAGGTGCTGTTAACGGAAATATACTTGTTGTAGCCCGGGCTGGATCAGGAAAAACAACCACCCTGACCTCCCGTGCCGTTTTTTTGCAAAAGCACTGTGGAATATCACCCCATCAATTGCTTCTTCTGGCTTTTAATAAATCTGCGGCAAAGGAAATGGAAAAGAGATTAGCCTCAATTCTTGGGAAGGACATACCGTACGTCATGACCTTTCATGCGCTTGCACATGCCTTAGTTCACCCGGAAGAGGAAATACTATACGATGATGAAAAAAAAGGGTGGCTCCAACTTAGCAATTTAGTTCAAGAGATAATACGAGATCAGATGAGAGAACAGCGTTTTCTCAACATGATAAAAGAAGTAATGCTGAGCCACTTTCAAGACGATTGGGGGCAGATCGTTAAAGGCGGTTTTCATCTCCCAGTTCCTGAGCTGATTCCCCACAGAAGTTCTTTGCCGCGAGAAACGCTGGCAGGTGAATTTGTTGAATCCTTAGGGGAAAAAAACATTGCAAATACTTTGTTCAAGAATGACATTGAGTACAAGTATGGAAGGAAAATATACGGGAATCGGGAAACTTCGGAAAAAAAATATTTTTCAATTTACCAGGGAAAAGCAAAAGCGATTATCTATTTTTTTGACCTAGCTGGGGATGACGGTTTCGGTGAACTTTTGGAGCAAGAAAATGCAAACCGTAAAATAGAAATACAATCACTAGAAAAAAGAGGATGGTCTGTTTTTGATTTTTCTTCATCCGATATTATTCCGGACGGGTGTGAAGAGTTCTCACGTAAAGTTCTGGAACGAATGAAAGAAAAAGGCATTAAGGTAAAGGCATTGAATGATGAAGAGATTTGGCAAAAAATCAGTGTAAGGGCCTTAGATTCTTTTACAAAAGCCATGACATCATTCGTACAGCGTTGCCGTAAATTAAATTTTAGTCCCGAAGATTTGGAAATAAAAATAAGTCAGCATGAAACAATCTCAGGAGCAGAACGGGTCTTCCTTGAAATTGGGAAAATTACTTTTTCAAATTACCTTGAAGAACTTGGAAATAGGAACAAACAGGATTTTGATGGTTTGATGTGGGAAGCCATTGAACTTTTGAAAAAAGGTGAAAGCTGTTTTTCAAGAAAGGGTGGCAGGGAAACAGGTGACCTTAAAAATTTGCGTTTTGTTTTAGTCGATGAGTTTCAGGATTTTTCTGAACCATTTTATGCGTTATTAAACGAAATGAGGAATTTCAATGAGTCTGCGAGCTTTTTTTGTGTCGGGGATGACTGGCAGGCAATTAATGGATTTGCAGGATCCGATCTAAAATTCTATGAAAACTTTGAAGAATTCTTTTCATGCCCTAAAAAACTTGATATCAGCACAAATTATCGATCAGCGGAGAAAATAGTCCAGCTTGGGAATACCTTAATGCAAGAAAAGAAGCCTCCTGCAAGGGCCTCGACTACTGAGCCTGGCCGAGTGAGAGTTGCATATTTGAGTGATTTTCATCCAACAACAATTGAATCAAATCTTCACAAAGAAAAAAAATTTATCCCCTCAGTCCTGAGGCTTGTTGATTCTTTCTTAAAGGAAAAAAAAGAAGTTGTATTGCTCTCTAGGGAAAACAATGTGAGAGGTTTCTTTTGTTCAAAGGAGAACTCTAAAAAAAACCAAAGTCCATTGAATCTTTTTCTTAATCATTTGAGATCCTTTATGGACGAGGAGCAAAAGGAAAAAATCAAAATATCTACGGTTCATAATTTCAAAGGCCTTGAAAAAGAAGCAGTAATCATTGTTGATGCTGTGCCTGGGCGATATCCTTTGATTCATCCAAACTGGGTATTCCAAAGAATTTTCGACAGTATCGACAAGATTCACGAAGAAGAGAGACGCCTTTTCTATGTCGCACTGACGAGAGCTAAAAATGAACTCGTGTTATTGTGTGACAGCGAAAGAAATAAGACCGTTTTTTTGAAGAATATCTCAATGAATCAATGGCTTGAAACATTGTACTGGGATGAATTTCCACCCGTTCTCCCAAGGGAAAGCGCAAAAATAGTGGAGATTAGAGTATTTAATGCTTTCCCTGTAAAACAGTATCTTGAAGAGCTCCATTATAAGTTCAACAATGGCCGAAAAAGCTGGGAAAGAACAGTCCCTGAAGCCGACTTTGATTTCGAGAAACTCTGCAATTCCCCTTGGGCCGTAAAAGGTGTAAGTATTGAAGCTCTATCGTCGACCAATGAAAGAATCGCTTTTAAAAAGATAAAAGAATAGAGCAAAATTAAGGATTTTTTGACAACGTGAATCTACAAATGGAGACAAGTGGCTCTACGGGAACTTAATAATCAAAAAAAGGCAGATAGCTATATAGAACTCCATCAGTTTCTACTTAGAGAGTCCGAATCAAGCGGGAGAAATATCTCTTATTTTCATTGTTTTCGAAACCTGTGTTTACAAGTTGGTAGCGTTACTATACTAATTGAAATATTACAATATATTTATAAATTTTGTTGGTACTTCCATATTTCATGGTCGAGCATTCTTGGGGTCAGAGCAGGAAACTCTTTTTTTAAAATCGTAAGGGCATCCAAAATCAAAGAAGATGTTTTATCTGAGTCTACTTTTTCTTGAATCACAGACTCAACAAATCGGATTATCATTCTATCTGGCTTAATGAAGTCCTCTCCACCTGCAAGCATGTAAAAGTATTTGGTTGATAGACCACTGCTTTGACCGGGTATTTTCTTGATTGAGGATTCGAAATTTGAGCTTTCAATCACAAGGGGTATGTCTTGGAAATAGTTTACCCCAAAAGTATGAAGGACACTGGCAAAGCGAAACACCGCTTCCGATTTTAGAATGCCGTTTCGGGGTGATGTTCTATTGTGGTTTTTGAAGATTATGTCTGCCAGTTCTTCAAAAGAATGATTCTGGTATAAGGAAAGCAGCGCCTCCATAGAAAACTGAGATTCGATTTTAGGGTATTTGCTTCCATGGTGCCTAAACATCTTGATCTTTAATTTGGAACAAAAGTTTTTCACAACATTACGCGTCGCTGTATAGCTTATACCAAGAGAAAAAACAGCATCAATAACACATAGGGCGAGACTGTTATAAAAAAACTCTTCACTTAATTTTGCATTTGCCAAATCAAGCACTATTTTACAATGGTCGGCTATTTTTCTGCTTTTATCAGGAACTTCGATTTCAGAAATCGGTTCTATTCTTGCTATATTCCCGTCAAAAACCAATTTAACCTTTTGATTTTTCTGAAAGTCATTACTCAAAAGCGCTTGTGCTAGACTACAGGATTTTCTTCCAAGTGTATCTTTTAAATCGGGACAAATCCATACATAATCATTGTCTGGAGTACTCCTTAAACCTGTAACAAAGTTTTTTTCTCCAATCATCAGCGTTATAGGGATTCTTTGATTATTTTGGCACGGTAGAGAAGAGGCATGTTTTTTGTCAATCCAAATTTCCATACGTTCCAGACCATTGGAATAATATTGTGAAAGTCCTCTGATATGACCCTCAACCATTAGCTTCTCTCCTCTCTTCAAAATTAATACAGCCAGGAACAGAATAGCATTTCAAGATTATTTTTTAGAAAAACAATTTAAATTTCTTTTAGAGTATCAGAATCATTGTGTGTTGAAATCACTCTTAATCAAAAGATGTTTAGTTTTAGCGACAAAAACGCAACGCCTTTGCTTGTATTGGGTACCGAGAGTCATTTACAAGAATTCAGGCCATAGAATAAAAAATACCATCTATTGAGCCTGTTGCCAAACCGGTAATTTACAAAAAGTTATCCACCGAAAAGACCTGGTTTTTCAGGCTGGTACCTTAGCATCAGATGTAGACAGACGGTTAAATTCGTTCAGAAAAATTACCTATACAGCCAAAGCTAAAGTTTCGCCCTTTTCTGCTGGAACGATTGCCCTGCTTTTCCGGATCTTTTCATGAACCTTGTCAATTCCATACCGCCACAGCTTGAGGAGATTATGGGCTGTGCACACCATCTTCCATTCACAGCGACAGGCCTCCAATCCTCTGCGCATGAACCGACCAAACCGCAGCACTTCCTTGATATGCCCAAACACCGGTTCTATGGTGATGCTGCGCTTCTTGTAAAGCTCTTTTCCTTTTGGGGTCAACAACTTATACTCCATGGCGGAGACCGGGGTGAGAGGCTCAGGGATTTCGTTGCCGTCTCCCTGCGCTTGCGCACTGCGGGTCTTCCACTCCTTGCTTACAGCGACCAGAAGATCCGGGTCTTCGGGCTTTATGCTCTCAAGGTTCTTTTTACTGAAGTAGCCGGCATCTGCCAGAAGAGTGCCTATTTCTATGTCTGAATCCACGGCATCAAGATTTTCTTTTGTTTTTTCAAGCATGGGTATCAGTTGGTTTTTGTCGTTACATTCCTGAGTTATCTCGGCGCTCAGTATTATCTGGTCCTCTGAAGCCGCTGCCTGGGCGTTGAATCCCTGAATGTACCCCTTGCAGGTCTTCATGATTCTGCTGTCCGGATCGGTGAGATTGCCCTTGAGGTTTTCAGACGCCTCTTTCTCGACAGCCTCGACGCTCCTGGGTTTGCGCCCCCGCTTTTTCTTTCCAGTGGACTCTTCCTGCGCTTTGCGCATGTTTAGTTTTTCCTCCTGGGAGCGGACTTTTTCCTCTTTTTCCGTGCGGAGGCGTTCCTGGACTTCTTTGATCTTACGAAGTCTGTTCTCCCGGGTAGACAGTTCAGGAGGGAGTTCATCCCCTCTCCTGCCGGGGCCGTAAAGCTCATCTTCCCGGGCATCTGCCTCGTCTGCTTCTTTGAAATACTTTTTTATCTCTTTCTTGAGCCCCGATTCGTTCCGGTTGGCTGCCATGGAGGCGCTGGCCTGAATCTTGGTTCCATCCACCGAAACTGTTTTGAAATTGCAAAGTCCTGATTCGTAGCATAAATTAACAACCTGGAGAAACAGGGCTGAAAGTTCAGGGGCAAATTTCTTTCGGAAACGGCTTATGGTGGTATGATCCGGTTGCTGGTCACCGGATATAATTCTAAAAGGTACGCTCTCCATGCAGAGCCGCTCGATCTTTCGGCTCGACCTTTCGCCGGTGCAGTAGGAGTAAAAGTACAGCGATGTCATCATGGAGGGATGATATGCCGGTCTTCCGTCTCCTTCAGGGTTGTAGCGCCTGAAGAAGGCACTGAGGTCAAGGGAGGAGACAATCTCCATTATGAACCAGACAAAATGATTTCCCGGCAGCCAGTCTCTCATGTCCGGCGGTAACAGATACATTTGATTTAGATTGCAATGTCTAAAATTATAGGCCACAATAATCCACCCCGGCAGTCTTTGCATTGCTTTGATTCATGTACTATTTTACCGCACTTCTGCTTGTGGATAACTTAAATCAGCGCTACTTATGCAACAGGCTCTATTGAAATAGATTTATTTGCCCTACAATAATTTTTGTTTGCTTGATAGGCGGACCGGCGAGCAGACAGAAAAAGTGTTTTTTGTCCTGTAAGGCCTTTTCGATTTCCCCGCACATATTCAGTGCAACAAAAAGAGCGGCAGCACGGGCCTGGCAGTTGAGTGATTTTTGGGGATTGAAAGCGATGTCGGAAAAGGCCTCAAAATTCAGAAGTTCCTTGGATAACTTCGGATTTTGGGACAATGCAGTCATGTAAATCCAGTCGTAAAAAGCTGTGACCGGAGTGATAGGAAAACTCTCGCCAAGGAAATTGAATGCCACAAGGTCACCGGAATTTCGTATTCGTGGATCCTTCTTTGCCTCAATACTTGGGACCTTGTATAAGTCATGGTATGGACCGCCGTATTGAAAAACCTTGCTTCCCTGGAAGGCGCATTCCACGCTCATTCCCGGGGCATTGGCATTCTCCGGATTAATTTGGAGGTTGAACGCGCTGAGAGAAATCCCCAAAGGATCCATCGACCGGGACGATATTTCCAGGATTGAAGAAATGCCCAGTTGTTTCGCTGCAGAGTGTAGGGCATGCAGGGACTTCTGAGCCTGGGATTTTGCAAACCCCGGGTACCATTTGAATTCAACAGGTATTTCCTCAACAAACGGAAAAGCGGATAATGGCTTGAAAACAGGTCTTGTGGCCATGCTAATTACCTAAAAAGGTATTTCATCATCAGCATTGTTTCCCCCGTCATAGTTTGAAAAATCTCCGCCGATAATTTCTTCGCCCAGAATACCACTTCCCCCCCCGGCAGTAGTTGGCCATTTCAAGTAATCTATTCTAGCTTTAAAAAACTGAGTTTCGCATTTGAAAAGATGTTCATCAGGTTGCTTCCCTCCGTGGAGCTTCATCCATGAATTGAAGGTTTCAATTTCTTCAAAATGGATCTCGGTGATATATTCTGCAGGAATTGGATTGAATTCAAGCACTTCCGCCTGGGGGCTTGTGGTGTAGAAATCGGGTATTCCCAAATTGCACCTCTTGTTTTCTGGATGATCTTTGAACATCGAGTATAGAGAATACACATTTTTTCGTTCCGACAAGGGGATTCGACTGACTAGACTCTTAGCAGCATTATCCATACAAAAGGCGCAGTCCATCTCCCATAGTATGTCCGGTTTCAAAAGTATCACTGCCCATTTTGCAGAATTTCTCTGTCTGTAGTGGAAAAACATTTTGTAGTTCGGGAAGGAGATTGAAAGCGAAATTGAATCCGGGCATTGATCTATACGCTGGCTGTCATTAAAAACAGGCTGATTGGTTGAGTCCCATTTCTCTAGTTCTTCTCTTGATAAGAAACCTTTTTTTAGGATACTTTCCAGATTTTCAAACCTGGTGAAATGAACAAGTGTTTCAATTCCTCTCTCAGTACAAAAATTCTTGATCTGTTCGTTGCGTTTTTTGTTTTTGATTTCTGGTGTTTCTTTTATCTTCCTATTCCTCAGAAATGAAGAGAGCAGTTTAAGTGACTCCGGTTTTTCAACGTATATTTTGAAAGAATCTCCTGAAAAATCTTCAGGGATTTTGTACCTTCTTTTGAACACTTGGGGGGCCTCAGGCATCTGGGGAAAGTTTGTTTCCAAGTATTGATGATTGGAAAACACGGCGAAACTGAGCCACCCGCGCGGAGTGTTAGAGCCACCGGCGCGCACATAAAGAGCCACCCGGCGCGCCGGCATGGAGCCGGTCAGGGTGAACTCCTGTAAGATCGAATTACCGTCGGAAGACGGAATTTATCTCAGGAGGTATTCAATTGTCAGATTTTCTCACCATTGTCCGGGCCGTTTACAGCGGCCTGAGTCAGCGCAAGGTCGCCGCCACGCACGGGGTGTCCAGAAACACGGTGTCGCTGTATCTGCGTAAGGCGCGGGATCAAGGCTGGCTCACCCTGAAAGACCTGGACGCATTGGACGACACCGCCGTGACGCAAGGCTTGCTGCAAATCACCGCCCCGTCCCGAGACGCAACCTTCAAGATGCCCGACTTCGACTATGTGCATGCTGAACTGGCCAAGCCCCATGTCACCCTGAAGCTGCTCTGGGAGGAGTACGTTGAACAATGCCGCCAAAGCAGCGAGCGCTTTTACATGGAGACGCAATTCCGGCGGTACTACCATCTGCATGCCAGGGTTCACAAGGCGACCATCCGGCTGGAGCACAAACCCGCGTTCTCGCTCGAAGTGGACTGGGCCGGCGCCAGGATCGCCTTCTTCGACGCGGAGAGCGGAAAGATGTCTCAGGCTTCGTTGTTCGTGGCCGTTCTGCCGTGCAGCGGGATCATCTACGCCGAGCCGTTCCGCGACCAAAAGCTGCCGTCCTGGATCACCGGTCACGTCAACGCCTTTCAATATTTCGGCGGCGTTCCCAAGACGGTTATCCCCGACAATCTGAAAAGCGGCGTCAAGCGCTCCGATTTCTACGAGCCCGACCTGAACAGGACATATCAGGAGATGGCCGCCCATTACGGAACGGTCATACTGCCAGCTCGAGTCCGCAAGCCCAAGGACAAGGCGTCCGCGGAAAACGCCGTGTTGATTTCGTCGCGAAAAATCATCGCAAAACTCCGCAACATCCGGATCCTGTCCTTCCCGGACCTGCAGCGGCACGTCCGCACAGCCCTTGAGCATGTCAATTCCGCGCCCTTGACCGGGAAAAGCGAGAGCCGCTGGACATCTTTTCTCGCCGAAGAAAAGGATTTCCTGCTCCCGCTTCCCGAATCCCCCTACGAACCGGCACAGTGGGGGAAAGCCAAGGTCCAGACGAACTGCCACATCGCCTATCAACGCAAATTCTACTCCGTTCCGTTTGAATATCTGGGAGAAGAGGTCGACGTCCGGGCAACGCAGGCGGCAGTGGAAATATTCTACCAGCATCAGCGGATTGCGTCCCATAAAAGACTGTGGGGGAAGGGCGACTATGCCACCGTCGCGGAGCACATGCCCCCTGACAAGCTCTTCTTCGTCGAATGGGACCGCGACCGCTTCCTGCGCTGGGCAGAGAAAACCGGGAACGCCACCCGACGGGTGGTCGAAGCTATTCTCGACCGGGCGGTCATTGAGCAGCAGGCCTACCGCTCCTGTTTCGGCGTGCTGAGCCTGCGGGAGAAGTTCGGTCCCCTCCGGCTCGAACGGGCCTGCGGCATCATCGTTTCGCGAACAATCTCTCCGTCGTACCAGCAACTCAAGAACATTCTCGAGAAGAACATGGATATTTCCCAGACGCCCGGGGAGGGCGTGAAGGAAACTCCGGGGCGCGGATTCCGGCGCGGAGCGGAATATTTCGGAGGCGGCGACCATGCTTGATCATGAAACCGTGAACAAGCTCAGGTACATGAAACTGACGGGGATCGCCGAGGCGCTCAAGGAGCAGCACGACGACGATGCCTACCAGGAAATGGGCTTCCGCGACCGCTTCGCGCTGCTGGTGGACCGCGAGTTCTGCAAGCGTCAGCACGGACGGCTGCAGCGCCTGATCAACGGGGCCAAATTCGAAAATCCGACCGCCTGCGTCGAAGACATCAGGTACGACGATGACCGGAAGCTCGACCGCAGCTTCATTCTGGAACTCGCGTCGTGCAGCTACATCCGGCACGCACGCAATGTCGTGATCGTCGGACCGACCGGCGCCGGGAAGTCCTTCCTGGCGCAGGCTCTCGGACAGGCCGCCTGCAGGCGTTTTCTGAAGACCCGCTACATTCAGCTGCCTGATCTGCTGAACGAGTTGAAAATGGCCAGAATCAAGGGGGTGGAAGCCTTTAATCGCCTGAGGAAGCAGTTTATCAAGTACGACCTCCTGATTATCGACGAATGGCTTCTGTTTCCCATCTCCGTGGAGGACACCCAGCTGCTGCTCTCGCTCGTCGACCGGAGGCACAACCACCAGGCTACGATCATCGCCTCCCAGTTCGAGCCCGCCGAATGGCTGGACCAGATTCCTGTCCCGGTTGCCGCCGAGGCGATAACGGACCGACTCTGTTCACAGGCGTACAATATCGTCATCAAGGGCAAAAAGTCCATGCGTGAAGCAGCCCGCGATTGATCTTCAGGTTGTCAAGGTGCAGAGCCGCTTCGTTCCAATGGGGTGGCTCTCACCCCGCGCGCCGATGGCTCTGTTTAAGCGCGGAGGCGGCTCTCATATCTGCGAGCAAGTGGCTCTAAAAAAACGCGTTTCGCATTGATGATTAATCTCCACTACAGAAATGACACCATAACCGTGTTCAGTATCGAATAGCGTTTCCCCAAAAAGGTCATCCCATACTTCTTCAAAAACAGAGGCAAATTCAAGAAATTCCGAAGGAAACATTCGCATATATATGCTCTCCCTCCATTCTGGAATTTTCTCAAAAAAGACTTTGAGTTGTGTTATGCCAAAGTTGCCTGAGGTGCATAAAATTTCGGGGAGGAGGAATTCTCCTCCCCAGTCTACGGTGATATATCGCCTTTTGGCGCAGAACCTTTCTTGTTATTGTTTTTACGCCGCCTGGCCGCTCAGTATCTTTTCTTCCAGTTCCATTATTTCAGCCAGCTTTTCAAGAATTCCGGCTGCCCGCAGAAGGTAGCATCTCTTGACCGAGTTCCCGTGTTGGACGATTACCAGGGAACCATCAGGGCAAACATCCCGGAGGAAATATTCCGGGAGTACTTTGCAGTATTTTTCTATCGTTCTGTTCCGGAAAACAAAATGGGATCCCCGTGTTGATTTTCTGGCGAAGCCGTTCCTCGAGAGTACAGCTTCCACCCTTCCAAAACGCTCTTCCTTGACCCTTTTCCAGCGCTCGATGTCTTTTTTCGCTGATACCAAAAGAACACCTGCCCTTTCTGGAGAAGTATCCTTAAGATACTTCCCGGTCTGCAGGGGATGAGGACCTGCCCGGAGAAGGAATGTTTTTTTCTTCCGGTTGAGGCGAGAGGGAGCGGGGAAAAACCGCTCCCTCTCTTTTGGTGTCGGGTCAGTTCAAGAGTTCCGAAGAAACAAGGTCGGGCTGCCTGAGGTGGTCAACCGGGATGCCGTGTTTTGATAGATGCTTCAGCGCGGCTTCGGCGGTCCGGCCGAGGTCCTCGATCCATTCGGCGAGGTTTGGGTCGTCTTTGGCAATCTCGGTCAAATCTTCCCGGTTGTACTTGTAGAGGATGAAGTTGATCATCATCAGCGGATTGCTGACGAGTTCCAGAAGCAGCGCCAGGGATGTGCCGTCGCTCATTCGGTACCTCCTCTTTTTTTTGTCAAGGTACTTTTCCGGCAATGCCTTCGATTGATTGGGGGGAGTGGAGTTTGTAGAAAAGGAAGAGAAAAGTCGGCAAGAATGAAGCGAACCCGCGCGTTACCTTTGGGGCTCTTTCACAAGACTGCCTCCTTCTGGGAGTTATACATTTTTCTGCTATTTCCGGGATTTCCGCCGTACTTCTGCTTCATCCCTCGACAGGGGATGTCCAAAAGCCGCCTGGTTGAATGGGTGTATGAAACGTTGGATCTATTTTACACAAAACGAACGATATAATAGCAATATGAAGCTGATCCGTCAAGCGTTTATTTTTTAATAAATCGATTTTCCCTTTCTATTTTTCAAACACCGAGAGAAAAACTGCCCATTCTCCCAGGCAATCCGGAGAGGGACTGGAAACCTCTGCGCCTCTAAAGAGGGGGCTGGGCGATTTCCGTTCCGAACACAGGTTCCAGTCCCGGGCGCAGGCGATCCGCTGGCTCCTGGAATGGCCTTGGGCAATGGAGTGACCCCGGAAGAGAAAGACTGACCCACCTTTCATCCTTTGCTTTTGGGGGATGCAAGGGGGCGAAGGCCCCCTGCCGAAAGGGAGTGTTGGCGGCAGCCAACGCACCCTTGAGCCTTGCAGGGGCAAAAGACAAAAAGCGAATCACAGGAAAGGACCAGCGGACTTCAAGGAACACACGAGCTGCGCGGCGAAAAAGGTGATCGGAACGCAGGCAGGACTCCCTGCAAGGCCTTTCATTTCGCTTTGCGGTTCGGGGAAGAGCGGGGGAAAATTTCGAGGTAACGGAAATGCTTGCGGGGTTGTTTCAGGGGTGGAAAACGGGCATTCCCTATTTGACGGCAAGCGCGGCTGGAAACGGCCGCTGGTTTAATTTCGCGAGATTTCCGGAGTGGTTTCCTCAGATTCCGTCTGTTCAATTTCCGTGTTATCTTCCGTGTGTTCCAGTGGAATTTCGGAGAGTTTTTTTGAAGGGGCTTTCTCCGCGTCCCTTGATTGAAGGACCATAAAAAGACGATGGACTTCATCTTCCTTGCAGTTCAGGATTCTGCGAAGAGCGAGCTCTTTTCCGGACTCGTCCTTCAGAATCCAGGTATCCCGTTTCCCCCTCCGGGTTCGAGAAATCGACCAGCCCTGCGACGCTATTTCTTCTTCAAGCCGGGAAAAGGCGGCATCTTCCGAACGAAGGAGTTCGAGAAGAATTCGTCGCGCTTCTTCCCGGGTCAGCTTCGACACAAGCCGTTTTCCCAGGGTCAGGTCCGCCTGGAGTTGCTCTTCCGGAGAGTGGAGCGGTTCTCCCCGTTCGGCCATGGCGATTTTCTCCGGAGAAATATGCCGCCGTTTTCCGGGTCTTGAAACTGACTTCCAGTCGATTGGGTACCCTCTTCCCTGGAGCCACCCGCCCAGGGCCTCCCGCAGGGAAATCACTTCCCTGCGGATGCAGATTCTGTGTTTGTGCCCTTCGCTATTTCGAGGACGATAGGAAATATGAAGGTGAAGATTCTGGTCCCGTTCCTTCTTTCCGGAACCAGGCAACCCTTTGTGGAGGGACCACATCACGTCCGTCGAATCCAGTTCGAGTACCCGGACGAGAGTGGTGAGCGCATCCTTGATTTCCGGCTTGTCCATACCGTCGAAGACCAGATTCGGCAGGGGCAGAAACAGGCGCACCTGGACGCACGCATCCGACCGGGCTCTCCCCGCCCGAGTGTCGAGTGGGGAGAGCCCGGTTTCCATTCGGGCGATTTCCTTCCATCGAGTGGCGGCTTCCCTGCGGTCGGATATTTCTCTTCTTCCGCTTTCCATACCCCAGAGAAGGCACTCCCTTTCCCTCGTGAGGTACGAAACATGAGCGGGTGCTGTATTTGTGGCCCGCATCCCGGAGCAGAAGGAAGAAAACCGTACGTAGGGCTTCCACATGATTATGATTGCTTCGTAACCGTGCCGCCCTGAGAGGCAGCCTGGCCGGCAGCAGCCGCCTCTTTTTTCAGTTTTTCCGAAAGCGCTCTCGCCAGGTCAATAACAGCCCTGCCCGCCTTCTCTTTTGCAGCTTTTTTCGACTCCACCGGCGTATTTTTGCTTTTCAGCAGGGTGTCGATTTCAATAAACCGCTCGTAAATCCGGAACTTTGTATCCTCATCGGAAATAGCGCCGAGAAGAACGGTTCCGAGAAGAATCAGACCCCGTGTCCTGCAGTTGCGCCGTTCTTCCAGGACCTCCTTTTCGAGCTGCAGAACCCATTTCTTCGCTTCTTCCAGTGCTTTTTGCCTGCTCTCGCAGGTGATGACAATACGGACTTTTTTGCTGCCCATGCTTACCGCCTCCAAAGTGAAATTTTGGTATACGCATTTAACATAGCGGTTTGCATGCTGTGAAACAAAAAAATAATATTGTTATGGAAACAGTCTCCGGGAGCCGGCTTTCCGATTTCGACGGAGCCTTTTTTCAGGTGGAATTGAGCCGCCTTTCCGGAGACAGGTCCATGGAAATAAGAAGTTTAAGCAGAAATAGTTGAAGAGGAAAAGGAGGGGGAACATTGGGCGGTTCGATTCACCGACCGTTATTTGAGACAGTTGCTCCAATAGAAAGTGACAGCGGTTTGTTTGAGATAATCGGTGGCTCTCATCCCGGAAATCATGGCTCTCAAGTAGAAACACATGGGTCAGAAGGAACGGTATTTTTCTCTTTACAGATTCGTCCTAAGGGAAAAGAAAAAACGGAGGGAAAGCGTGAGATCTCTTTCCCTCCGTTTGGGTTTCAGGCCTTTTTCAGTTTTTCAGGAGATGTTGTGCCGCTTGACCATTTCTGCGAGGACCTAATCAGCCACTGTCTTCCAGTCCACTCCAAGCGCGTCGTTTATCGCTTTCATTTTGGGCGCCAGTTCTGAAGGAGAAAACTTGGATTCGTAGTCCGTTGTGGTATCTTTTGTGGCATCACTGGCATAGGTATTCCACCATCTTGCGGCATTCCGCGAAAAGGATGATTTTTTCCCCGGGCTCTTGGCGAATTCCCAGATATTGTCCTTCTCTTCCTTTTCGATCATCAGGAACTGCATGATCCGAACGAGGGGTTCCGGTACCGGGATGGTTCTTTTGAAGCTTTGTTCTTCACCCGGGTTCCCATTTCAGCATTTCCGTCGATCTAAGAGTTGCCCCTGACATGGACGCAACGAAAAGGTTGTCATCAAGCAAAGATTCTACATCGAAACAGCGCAGGACGACATTGCCCCGTTCCCGGACGTCGGAAGCATCATCCACGCAATTTAGCAGACACGACTTTGCGGCTCCTGAAACATCCAACCTTGGGATTATCGTCTGTCCACTGGCTACAGACATAGCGATTTGCATCAACAGATATGACTTTCCCGTACGACCAGGAGCCGTCAGTAAGCCGAATTGCCCAACCTTCAGCCCTGGGATTACCCAGTCCGGTTTTTCAATCGGAACCGCTGCAGAGAATCGTATGTATTCCGGTGCCTTCATCTTTGGAAATCCTCCGTAGGAACTTCCGCGTATGTCTGATATCTCGGTTGATCCTCAATCCATCGATCGAGGTCACGAATGTCGTACCGTAACCCAATCTTGCCCACTCGGATATGGGGAGGGGGAGAAACGCGCCTCCCTATATGCCCATCGCTCCGGAGCTGCCGCAGATAACTATGTGATATTCCCAGATATTCCGCCGCCTCAAGACTCGTGAGGAGTCGCTTTTTGAAACCTGTTTGCTCTGCCAGGTCCATGTGTGTACCCCCAAAAATTAGGATGTACACTTTAATATTCCCGTTTTCATCGTCAGTAACCGCGACAAAAAAACAAGCAAATCGAAGTAAAATGGCGAAAATGAAAGGAAAAACGTTGTAATCAAGAATATCTTTAAGTTATGGGAAATAAGGAGAAAGAAGCGGAAGAAAGGGCCTAAATTAATGGAGTCTAGAGAGAGTCCGTTCAAAGAAAAAGGGCTCCGACGAAATCGTCGGAGCCCTTGTGATTACTTGGTGGGCGATACTGGGATCGAACCAGTGACCTCTTCCGTGTGAAGGAAGCGCTACTTCCGCTGAGCTAATCGCCCGAAAACAGGTGGTATTATACCGTGCCTCGGGCTGCTTTGCAAGCCGGAAAATCTTCGGAAGACACGGTGATGGTTCGACATTTTTCGAGTGTACTTACTGAATTTTTGATAGAAAATATGGCGGAAAGGAACTTAAATCACTTCCTATTTTTTCCATGAGGAGTATAATCGGTTCGGCAGGTGATGGTTAAGTGACCGATATTTCAGATTTGGGACTGGTTTCCGACCTGTGGGAATACTGGGGATTTTCTCCCTGGAATTCCGAAGGAATGAAAGGAGTCTACCGAAGGGTTACGTTCGTGAAGAGCGCGCTGATCGGCGAGGTTTGCAGATATTACGCGGACGACTATATCATATGGGGCCACAACGGGAAGGCCGACAGGCAGCGGATTCTGAAGACCTGCAGGCCCCAGCCCGATCTCATGACGCAGCGC
>NZ_JAESIH010000020.1 GCF_016756745.1 Aminivibrio sp. | reverse complement strand
ATCGCGGAATACCTGCGGAAGGGGAGATGGCCGGAAACGTCGTGATGTCTGACGCGAGGCGTTTTTTCCCGAGGCTTCCGGTCCCGGTCCGGTCCGGCACGGTTTCGCCGGCTTGAATGAGATCATCCTTTCGAGGAGGAGAAAGAGAATGGCTTCCTATGATCCTGAACAGCTCGTATTCGAACAGGAAGTGGTCAGCTCCATCACGCCGGTTCTCGGCATCGAGGACCGTCCGAAGACGTTTCTGGAAACCCTTTTTTACGCCTGGCAGGTGACCCTGGTCGATTTTACCCCCTTCATCTGGGCCGGTATGTTTGTCACCCTGGCCGGGCTGCCCCAGTCCGTGCTGCCCGTCATGATCAGCACATGCTTCCTTGCCATGGGCGTGGGTACCCTCATCCAGACCACGGTGGGCAACAGGCTTCCCATCGTCCAGGGACCGTCGGCCTCGGTGCTCTCCGCCATGGGGCCGGTGACCGCCATGTACGGCTTTCCCGCCATGTGGGGCGCCGTGTTCGTCGGAGGAATCCTGGAAGTCCTGCTGGGCATGTCCCGGGTGCTCGGCAAGATCAGAAAGTTCATCCCCCCCGTGGTGACCGGTTCCGTGGTGGCCACCATCGGGTTTGTGGCCGCACGGATCTCCCTCACGTGGATCTTCGGCAGCGGCAGGCAGATCCACCTGGCGCTCGCCCTCGCGGCCTTCCTGGTGGCCCTCTTCTTGAAATTCCGGTGCAGGGGGGTCATGTCCAGGGGATTCATCCTGGTGTCCACTCTCCTCGTGGGCGTGGGCGCGGCGACCCTTCTCGGAGAATACGACTGGGCAAGGGTGGCCGAAGCGCCCTGGTTCGCCATGCCGAAGCTGTTCCCCTTCCGGGGTCTTGACGGCACCGACACGGCAGTGGCCTTTGTCATCGCCGCCGTCATCGGCGGACTTACCGGGTACATCGGCTCCATTTTCGAGTCCCTGGGGGACTATGCCGCCACCTGCGCCGTTTCCGGCGAGAGCTACAGGGTGAAGCACATCAACCGGGGAATCGCCGCGGAAGGAGCCGGATGCATCGCCAGCGGATTCCTCGGCGCCCTGCCGGTGACGAGCTACACCCAGAACATCGGCATCATCGCCGCCACGGGAATCGCCAGCAGGTTCGTCACCCAGGTGGCCGCGGTGATGTTCCTTCTGTACGGCCTCTCGCCGAAGCTTGCCGTCATGCTCGCCTCCATTCCGAGGGCGGCCATCGGCGGCGTCTTCGCCATCAGCGCGAGCCTCATCATGTTCTCCGGCATTGACGTGATCACTTCGGAGAAGCGGAATCTCAAGAACAACCTCGTCGCCGGAACGGCCCTCGGCATGGCCATCATGCTCCCCTTCTACGCGAGCACTGCGGGCGCGAAGTGGGCTGCGACGCTGACTCCCTTCTGGAGGATGTACGTGAACAACAACGTGTTCATAGCCGTTACCGTGGGTGTCCTCATGAACCTGCTGGTCAACCATTTCCTCGCCTCGGGGGATGATGACAGCTCCCGGATGTCACGAGGCGGGAACTCTCCGTGAAAGGAGGTGCGGCAGGAGTTTTCCGGTGCCCTTGAAAAAGTGAAGGTTCCTTCGGAGTAATACCAACTTACAGGAGGTGTATTCGCCAATGGCAAAGAAAGTAATCTACGGATTGCTCGACAGGCCCCCGTTCCCCATCATGGTTCTCGCGGGCGCCCAGCATGTTCTGACCCTGTTCGGCGCCACAACGCTGGTTCCCCTGATCTTCGGACCGGCTATGGGTATGGACCAGCTCCAGATTGCGGCCCTGATTTCGTGCGTCTATTTCGGAATGGGTGTGGCCACCCTCATCCAGACACACCCGAAGCTCGGGTCCGGCCTTCCCATAGTCCAGGGTTCGAGCTTCAGTTTCATCCCGTCGGTAATGACCATCATCGGCGCCTACAAGGCCATGGGGCCCGACGTGGTGATGCAGTACATGGGCGGCGGCCTCATTCTGGGCGGCATTATCCTCTCGGTGATAGGCTACACGGGGATCATCGGCTACATCCGCAAGATCATCACCCCCGTGGTCATCGGCCCCGTCATCATGGCCATCGGCTTCTCCCTCGCCCCCACGGCCATCCAGTTCAATGCGGCGAACTACTGGCCCATCTCCCTCATGGTGGTGGCCCTGATCTTCATCTTCAGCCTGGTGAGCAAAAACAAGTACGCCAACATCTTCGCCATTCTCTCTTCCATCGTTCTGACCTACCTGGTCTGCCTCGGCCTGACCAAGATCGGGGTCTTCCCCGCCGGGCATCCCGCCCACGTGGACCTCAGCAGGGTTGCGGAGGCTCCCTGGCTGCGCTACAATGTCATCATGCCCTGGGGTGCCCCCAAGTTCAGCATGCTGGCCTTCGGAGCCCTGCTCGCCGGATTTTTCGCCGTCATGATCGAATCCGTGGGCGACTACCACTCCGTCTCCTACGCCTCCGGGCTCGATGACCCCGACGAGGGAACCATCAGCCGGGGCATCGGCGCCGAGGGTCTCAACTGCGCCCTGTCCGGCCTCTTCGGATCGGTGGGAACCACATCCTACACTGAGAACATCGGTCTCATCGGCCTCACAGGCGTGGCTTCCCGGTGGGTGGTGCGCACGGGAGCCGTTCTCCTCATTCTCATGAGCTTCGTGACGAAGCTCGGCGCCCTGGTGGCCACCATGCCTTCCCCCGTCATCGGCGGGGCGTACATCGCCCTCTTCGGCACCATCGGCGCCCTGGGAATCCAGGTGCTCATGAGAGCCGACATGGGAAGCCAGAGGAACGTGCTCATCGTCGGTTTCGCCTTCCTCATGGCCATGGGCCTTCCCGGCTGGATCGAGCAGAACCAGTCCTTGTTCATGAATCCTGACTACAATCCCTTCCTGCAGACCCTGGGCGGCATGGTCTGGGCCATCCTGAAGACCCCCATGGCGGTGGCGGGCATCTGCGCGGCCTTCTGCGACTCCCTGGTCCCGGGAACTGACGAGGAGCGGGGCATCGGCGTCAGGATGAAGTAGACACTTTTTCGGAACGGGAAAAACAGGCCGGCCTCCTCTTAAAGGGGAGGCCGGCCTGTTTTCGACACGCCTGTTTATTTCTTGTATTCCGAGGTGAGCTTCTGGACTTCATTGATCAGGTCTTTGCCGATATCCTCCGCGAACTGGTCGTAGATAGGCTGACAGGCCTTCTGGAAGGCGGCCTTCTGCTCCGGGGTGAGGATGGTCACTTCCATCTTTTCCTTCAGCTTCTCCAGGTACTCGGCGTTCATCTTCCGGTTGATCTCCCGGTTGTGAACCTTCGCCTGGTCGGCGGCATCCTGGACCACCTTTTTCAGGTCGTCGGGCAGCTTGTCCCAGAAGATCTTCGAGATGAGGAGCACGAAGGGGGAATAGACGTGTCCCGTGTCGGTGGCGAACTTCTGGACCTCGAAGAAGTTCTGCAGGAAGATGGTGCCCCAGGGGTTCTCCTGCCCGTCCACGACCTTCTGCTGCAGGGCGGAGAAGAGCTCGCCGAAAGCCATGGGGGTGGGGTTGGCGCCCATGATCTTGAAGGCTGCCAGGTGGATGGGGTTCTCCATGGTGCGGATCTTGAGGCCCTTCAGATCCTCGGGGGACTTGACGGGGCGGACGCTGTTGGTGAGCATCCTGAAGCCGTTCTCCCAGTAGGCGAGGCCGACCATTCCCTGGGCGGGAAGCATGTCGAGAAGCTTCTTTCCCACGGGGCCGTCGAGGATGTAGTCTGCCACTTCCTCGTTGGCGAAGAGGAAAGGAAGGTCGTAAATTTTGTAGGCGTTGACGAAGGCCGTCATGGGAGCCGTGGAGGGGCAGGTCATCTCCTGGGTCCCCATCTTGAGGGCTTCCATCATGGTGCGGTCGTCGCCGAGCTGGCTGGAATGGAAGAGGACCACTTCGATCTTCCCGTCGGAGTTCTTCTCCACCAGCTCCTTGAAGAACTTCAGGGACTGGAACTGGGCAGACTTGTCGTTCAGACCTATGCCCGCGTTGATGGTGAACTGGGCTCCGAAGGCCGCTCCGGTGAAGAGGGCCACAAGAAGTACCGCTGCGATACATGTTCTCAGTTTCATTGATTTCTCCCCTTTCAAGGTATTTTTCTTGAGTTGAAAAAACGCTCCGCTGCCGTTATCTGGACTTTCTCCTTTCCCGTCACTCCCTTCGTCGGATCTTGTGCTCCCCGGATCCCGCTTTAGGGCAGGACGAGATTGGGGATGAACAGTATGATCTGGGGGAAGAAAATGAGCAGTACCAGCACCGCCAGTTCCGCAACCACGAAGGGGGCGATGGACTTCACCAGTTCCTCGAACTTCACCCCGGCGACACCGGTGGCCACGTAGAGCACCGTGCCCACGGGGGGTGTGATGAGCCCGATCCCCAGGTTGACTGACATGAGCACGCCGAAATAGACGGGATCGATCCCCACCTGCTGCATCACCGGCAGAAGAATGGGGGCGAGGATCAGCATGGCCGGCGTAAGGTCCATGACGAACCCCACGAAGAAGAGCAGGACGTTGGTCATGAGAAGCACTCCGAGCTGCGAATCGGTGATGGACTGGACCATGGCCGCCAACTCGAAGGGAACCCGCGCCCTCGTAAGGAGCCACGCAGTGCACATGGCCATGCCGCAAAGGTAGAGAACCGTGGCCGTGGTCTTGCCGGTGGAGAGAAAGATGCCCGGCAGATCTTTGAAGGAGATCTCCTTGTAGACGAAAAGACCAAGGATCATGGCCACGAAGGCCGATACGGCCCCCGCTTCCGTGGCGGTGAAGACGCCGCCCAGGATGCCGCCCACGATGATCACGGGAATGGAAAGGGCCCACCCTGCGCTCAGGAAGGTTTTCCCGACACGGCGAAGGGAGAAGGTCCTGTCGGGTGCAGGTCGGGCGATCCCCTGCTTTTTCGTGATGAAATAGGTGGTCACCATCAGCGCAAGCCCCACGATGATGCCCGGGATGATGCCTCCGAGGAAGATCCTGGCGATGGATGTGCTGGTGATGATGCCGAAGAGGATGAAGGGGATGCTCGGCGGGATGATGATGCCGATCACCGCCGCGGAGGCGCAGATGGCCGCCGCCAGTGGGGCCGGGAAGCCCTGCTTTTTCATGGGCGGAATGAGGAGTCCGCCGATGGCGGCCGTTTCAGCCACGGCCGAGCCGCAGATGCCGCCGAAGAACATGCTGCTGAGGATGGACACGTGTCCGAGGCCTCCGGTGATGTGTCCCACCAGCGCGTCGGCGAAGTCCACCAGCCTCCTGGCGATGCCGCCTCGGTTCATCACTTCGCCCACGAACATAAAGAAGGGTATGGCAAGGAGGGGAAAACTGTCCGCTCCCTGGATGACCTTCGCCGGGAGGGCCATGAGGGGGATGTCCATGACCCAGAGCATCACCAGGTTGGCTATGCCGAGGCAGAAGACGATGGGAACGCCGAAGATGGTGAAGAAGAACAGGATGCCGAGAAAGAGCCAGAGCATGGGCCTACCTCCTTTCCGGAGCGGCGGACAGGGTCCGCAGACGCCCGATCCACTGCAGGATCTTCAGGATGTTCTGGATGAGCATGAGCGCGCCGGTCAGGGGAACCACTCCGTAGACGAAGGTCATGGGAATGTCCAGGGCCGGGGAGAGGTTTGTGGCGGATGCGGCCACGTCCCAGCCGTACCATGCGATGACGAAGATGACCACGCCGATGCAGATTTCGCCCAGGAGGCGGATGACGGTCCTCGTCTTTTCGCTCCGGACCCTGTCCACCACGAAATCCAGTCCGATGTGCTCGTTCAGTCCGTAGGCGTAGGCCGCACCCAGGAAGGTCACCCAGATGAAGAGGAACCGGGAAAGCTCGTCGGACCATCCCAGGGAACTGTTCAGTAAGTACCGGGTGAACACGCTCACCCCCACGATGATGAAAAGGGCCACTGTCATCAGGGTGAGCACCGCCCTGTACAACACGATCCCGATGTGGAGGAGCCGCTTCATGAAGAAGAACTCCCTTCTGGTTCATGGATGGGGAGAAGGTCCCCTCCGTTCTGCAGGACGATGACCTTCGCCCCCGGGCCGGCCATGGAGAAGGCAAGGTCCACTGCCTCCTGAGGGGTCGCCGCATGGGCGAAGCCCAGTTTCCGGGATGTTTCCGGGCTTATGCACGGGCAGACCATGATGCCCCTGCCCTTGTCACGGATGATTCGCCCCACATGGACGATGTGGGCGGCCAAGGTGAGGTCTTCGATCTCGCCCCGGTCCACCATGGCCTTCGCTTCGGCGAAGGGGAGGTACCCGATATCCGTCAGTTCGGGATGTCCCTGGGCCACCCCTTCGGGGCAGGGGGTTACCGTCACGAGGACACCCCCTTTTTTCAGGGGGAGGTCACCGGCGTAGATGCCCTTGGCAGCCTGCCAGAGCTCGCTGTCCGCCGGGAAGGTGTCGGTGATCACGATGTCGGCGTACTCCGGGAAGGGGACGCCGAAGATCTCCCGGGAAGCCTCGCAGCCCGCCGCGTGGGCCTTTTCCGGGTCGCCGCAGACGCAGCGGTAGATCCGCTCCTCCCGGTCCAGCACCACGTTCACGATGAAGG